>JAHRWO010000188.1 GCA_019105125.1 Flavobacterium sp. | reverse complement strand
ATTTCGTCGTCTTCTTTATAAGCGTTTTCAATAGCTGGAAGAAATTCTTCTTTAGTTTTTACTTTCGAAATTCCGAAACTCGAACCCGATTTGTTTGGTTTTACAAAGCAAGGTAATCCAACTTTCGCTAAAATAGTTTCTATGTTAATTTCATCACCTAAATTCAAATAATACGATTCAGCAGTTTTGATTCCGTAAGGTTTTAAAACCGATAACATATCGCGTTTGTTGAATGTTAACGCTGCTTGATAATAATCGCAAGAAGTTTGAGGAATATTTAATAATTCAAAATAAGCTTGCATCAAACCATCTTCGCCTGGCGTTCCGTGAATCGCATTAAAAACGACATCAAAATTGATTTTTGAGCCATTAACCGTTACAGAAAAATCATTTTTATCCATTGGGAATTCGGCATCATTTTCGTCCACATAAACCCATTTATCCTTAAAAATATGTATGCGATACGGATTAAATTTAGCGCGATTAATATTGTTAAACACAACATTTCCGCTAGTTAACGAAATTTTGTACTCGCTAGAGTAACCTCCCATGATGATGGCAACGTTTTTCATTGTAAATCTTAAATTGATATACACAAAATTACATTATTTATTGATATGTTTCGTCCTTTTGCAATATTCTGTAAGAAATAATTTTCTAAAATTTTCGTTTGAAATAGATGAAGAAATGAAAATCAATTGCATCGAAATTTCTTATTGAATTTTATATCTTTGTCAAAATATCATTTTGTATGAGTTTATTTAAATATTTAACTAGTAAAACATTTTTTACTCAAGTTTTTTTGGCGGCTACAATTGTGGTTGTTTTTACATTTTTGGTAATTCAATTTTTAGATTTTAGAACCAATCATGGTCAGGAAATTAAAGTGCCCGATTTATCTAAAATGAAGTTGGAAATCGCTGAAGAAAAACTAAACGAATTAGATTTAGAGGTCTTTTTGTTAGATACTGTTGAATTTAATGCGGATTTTCCACCTTTTACAATTTTGGAACAAGATCCAAAAGCAGGAAGTTTGGTTAAAGATGGTCGTAAAGTCTATGTAAAATTAAATGCTGGTGAATTTACCGATATCACAATTCCTGAATTCAAAGATAAAACGTTCCGACAAATTTCGGCAACGATAAAATCATTAACTCTAAAAGAAGGAAAAATCACTTATAAACCGCACATTGCAAAAGATATTGTATTGCAAATTTTTCAAGATGGAAGACGCTTGAGAGCAGGAGACAAGGTGAAGAAAAATTCGACATTGGATTTTGTATTAGGTGATGGAAAAGAAGTGTTTAACGAAGAAACTTTTAGTTCGGAAGAACCAGCAGATACATTACCACCAACAGAAGAAGCACAACCAGAAGAATTTAAAGAAGAAGATGGCGGATTATAATGTAGGAACTGAACTCGAAGACGAGTTATATGAACATCATCGTTTTGAAGCAAGTAAAGGTCAATCGGCTTTACGAGTGGATAAATTTTTGATGAATATGATTGAAAATACGACTCGAAATAAAATTCAACAAGCGGCTGAAAAAGGTTCGATTTTAGTGAACGATGTTCCAGTAAAATCGAATTACAAAGTAAAAGCCGGAGATGTTATACGTTTGGTTTTAGCTCACCCAACTTATGAGCAATTACTAACACCCGAAAATATTCCGTTGGATATTGTTTATGAAGACGACCAATTATTGGTCATTAACAAACCAGCAGGAATGGTTGTGCATCCAGGTCACGGAAATTATTCAGGAACTTTAGTGAATGCTTTGGCATATCATTTTGAGAATTTACCCATGAACAGTTCGGAAAGACCAGGTTTAGTACATAGAATTGATAAAGACACATCAGGATTATTAGTAGTTGCGAAAACGGATTTTGCAATGGCATATTTAACCAAACAGTTTGCTGAGAAAACTTCGGAAAGAGAATACATTGCCTTAGTTTGGGGAAATATTGAAGAAGACGAAGGAACTGTGGAAGGTAATATCGGTCGTCATGACACGAATCGTATGCAAATGGCAGTTCATTCTGATGAAGAAAAAGGAAAACCAGCGGTAACTCATTATAAAGTTTTAGAACGATTTGGTTATGTCACTTTAGTTTCTTGTCAATTAGAAACAGGTAGAACGCATCAAATTCGTGTTCACATGAAACACATTGGTCACACGCTATTTAATGATGAAAGATATGGAGGTGATTCCATTTTAAAAGGAACAACTTTTACCAAATACAAGCAGTTTGTTGATAATTGTTTTAAAGTATTACCAAGACAAGCACTTCACGCGAAAACATTAGGTTTTGAACATCCCATAACAAAAGAATTTTTACGATTTGATTCTCCAATTCCTCAAGATTTTCAGGATTGTATTGATAAATGGAGAGTTTATTCAAAAGCGCAAACCTTTACAGAAGAATAAAATTATTATTTATCTTTGAACTTTATTACAAAACAAACTAACACGAATATTTATCATGAAATTATTAGAAGGAAAAGTTGCCATTATTACTGGTGCAAGCCGAGGAATTGGTAGCGGAATAGCAAAAGTTTTTGCAGAACAAGGAGCAAATGTTGCCTTTACTTATAGTTCGTCTGTAGAATCAGCAATGGCTTTAGAAAATGAATTAAACGCTTTAGGAATTAAAGCTAAAGGATATAAATCAAATGCAGCAGATTTTAATGAAGCACAAAAATTAGTTGATGATGTAATTGCTGAATTCGGAACAATTGACGTTTTAATTAATAATGCAGGAATTACAAAAGATAACTTATTAATGCGTATGTCAGAGGAAGATTTTGATAAAGTAATCGAAATCAACTTAAAATCGGTTTTCAACATGACTAAAGCGGTACAAAAAATTATGTTGAAAAACCGTAAAGGTTCTATCGTAAACATGAGTAGTGTAGTAGGAGTAAAAGGAAACGCTGGTCAAGCCAACTACGCAGCTTCTAAAGCAGGTATGAACGGATTTACTAAATCTATCGCGTTAGAATTAGGTTCAAGAAATATCCGTTGTAACGCAATCGCTCCAGGTTTTATCGAAACTGAAATGACAGCTAAGTTAAACGAAGATGTTGTAAAAGGATGGAGAGACGCTATTCCATTAAAACGTGGTGGAACTCCAGAAGATGTAGCAAACGTTTGTGTTTTCTTAGCTTCAGATATGAGTTCTTATGTAACAGGTCAAGTTATTAACGTTGACGGCGGAATGTTAACTTAAGAGTTTAAACTATAAATGACAACAAGCACAATTTTACTTTTATTATTGTCAGTAATTATTGCTGCTGGATTGTCGTTTTACCAATATTCATATAAAGTCAAAAATCAGTCAAAATTGTACTGGTTTTTGGCTTTTTTACGTTTTATAAGTTTATTTTCAATCTTTTTGTTGTTGATAAATCCAATTATTAGCCGAAAAATAACAGAAATTAAGAAAACACCTTTGCCAATAGTAGTAGATAATTCCAAATCTATTTCCGAATTAAAAGCCACTAAAGAAGCATCAGAATTATATCTTAAAATTACTGAAAATAAAGCGATTACCGAAAAATATGATGTGCAGTTATTTTCGTTTTCCGAAGAATTTCAATCCTTAGAAAAGCTTGATTTTAAAGGAAATCAATCGCATCTTGATGGTGTTGCTAAAAATCTGAAGCAATTATACCGAAATACCAATTATCCTGTAGTTTTATTTACCGATGGAAATCAAACCATGGGAAATGATTATGTGTTTAGTTTTCAGGAAAATACAAGTGTTTTTCCAGTTGTTTTAGGAGATACAACTTCGGTTTTGGATTTGAAAATTAATCAAATTAACGTTAATAAATATGCTTTTTTAAAGAACAAATTTCCAGTTGAGGTTTTTCTGCAATATAATGGAAATGAAACGATTACTTCTAATTTTTTAATTCAATCGGGTAATCAAACGGTTCATAAACAAACCGTTACCTTTTCAAAAGATAAAAAAGCCCAATCGGTTACCATTTTATTAAATGCGGATAAAGTGGGAATAGCAAAATACAAAGCTGTTATTTCTTCCAACATTAAAGAGAAAAATACTGTTAACAATATCAAGAATTTTGCCGTTGAAATTATCGATCAGCGAAGTGAAATCGCTCTAGTTTCAGCTATCAATCATCCCGATTTAGGAGCTTTAAAAAGAAGTATAGAAACCAATCAACAACGAAAAGTTTCAATAGTTAAGCCTAATGAAATCAAATCATTACAAGAGTATAATGTTTTGATTTTGTATCAGCCAACGACAGCTTTTAAATCGATATTCGATCAAAATAAAGTCGCCCAAATTAATACGTTTGTGATTACAGGAACGGCAACGGATTTTAATTTTCTAAATCAAGTTCAGGACGATTTGAATTTTAAAATGTCAACATCAAAAGAAGATTATTTGGCAACGTTTGAGTCGAATTTTAATTTGTTTGCTCAGACGAACATTGGATTTGAAAACTTTCCACCATTGGAGCATAATTTTGGAGTAATAACAGCGAAAAATAATGTAAATACGTTACTTTCAGCTAGAGTTAGAAATGTTCCTGTTCAGAATCCAATTTTGACATTTACGGAAAATGGAAGTAAAAGAGAAGCGTATTTATTGGGTGAAAACATCTGGAAATGGCGTTTGGAAAATCATTTGAATAAGAAATCATTTGAGGATTTTGATTTGTTTGCTGATAAAATCATTCAGTTTTTAGTTTCCAACGCTTCCAAAAAGAATTTGAATGTTACTTACGAAAGCTTCTATAATTCAGGTGAAAGTATTGAAATTACAGCCGAATATTTCAATAAAAACTACGAATTTGACGAAAAAGCCCAATTAACCATTCAAGTCACTAATTCCAAAACAAAAGCGACAAAGAAATACGATTTGTTGAAAGCTACGAATTCCTACAGAGTAAATTTAGACGGATTAGAAGCTGGAAATTATTCGTTTAAAGTAACTGAAAAACAATCAAACACTAGTTTTTCAGGAAGTTTTGAAGTGTTAGATTTTGAAATCGAGAAACAATTCGTAAATCCAGATAAAAATAGATTGGAACAATTGGCAACAAAGACGAATGGAAAAATGTATTATCCTAATCAAGTTGAGAATTTAATTCAAAGTTTGATTGATAATGAAAATTACATTCCTACCCAAAAAGAAATCATTAAAAAAACACCACTTATTGATTGGATTTGGTTGTTAGTTCTTGCAATTATCGCTTTAGCTACAGAATGGTTTACTCGTAAATATAACGGTTTGTTATAAAAGAGTAATGTTTATTTCTCTTTGAAATTCAGTATTATTATCTAAAAGTTGAATTCCTTCTTTCTGATAAATATTTCCATTATGATTGATATTATCTGCCAAACCACACCAAGGTTCGATACATAAAAACGGTGCGTTGGGTTTGGTCCAAATTCCCAAGTAAGGAAAGCCTTTGAATTCTACTGAAATATAAGGTTGATTCTTTCTCAAAAGCGTAAGTGTGTTCGATTTTAAATGTTTAAAAACCAAAGCATCCTTTTCAAATAAAGCATAATCTAAGTTGATTTTTCCATTTTCAGAAGGTATTTTTTTAAACGAATTGTTGAATTGTTCCTTCTCTAATTCATACGAAATGAAGTTTTCGGACTGATTAAAATCTAATGTGTAATCAGAAAATAATCCATCAATAGCAAAAGCGGGATGTGCTCCAATTGAAAACGGCATTGTTTCTTGCGATTTATTAATAATAGAATAATTCATCTTTAAACTATTTTCAATAATCTCATATTTTAGGCGTAAATCAAATTGAAAAGGATATTGTTTCAACGTTTCTGAATTTTCAGTTAGTAGAAATACAACAGCATTTTCTGTTTGATGTTCTACTTTAAATTCAAAATTCCTTGCAAAACCGTGGCGTGGCAATTCATAAGTTTTGCCTTCAATCGTGTAAGCATCATTTTTTAATCTTCCTACAATTGGAAATAAAATCGGAGAGGTTTTATTCCAATACGTTTCATCAATAGTCCAAATGTAATCTTGGTTCTTTTTTTCAAGTTGAATTAATTCAGCACCTAGCGTATTAATGGTAGCTTTTATTTGATGATTGTATATAGTGATATTCATTAAGTGGCTTTATTTTTTCGATGTTTACTATCAGTAATTTTATTTTGATAAAACAAATATACTTCACTTTCATGGTATTATAAATAAAATTATAACCCAAAATCTTTAACAAATTTCATCGGTTTTGTGTTGGTTTTCAGGGATTCAATTCACTTCAAATCGTTAAATTTGAAATAAAAAAGTTATGAGAAAATTGTACATTATTGTTCTGGTGATTTTTAGTCAGTGTATCTTTTCACAAACAGATACAAGGATATACGAAATCATCGAATCCGTTTCTACTCAACGAATTGAAAGTGATATTCGAAAGTTAGCCGGTTTTGGTACTCGAAATACGTTTAGCGATACGATATCCAATAAAAGAGGAATTGGAGCTGCTAGACGTTGGATAAAATCGGAATTTGAAAAAGTATCTAAAGATTGTTCTAATTGTTTAGAAGTATTTTATCAAAAAGATTTTGTAACAACTAATGACGGCGAACGTGTTCCAAAAGATACTTGGATTGTAAATGTAGTAGCCGTTCAAAAAGGAACAAAAAATAGCAATCGTTATGTAATTATGACGGGCGATATTGATAGTAGAAACTCAGATCCTATTGATTTTACTAAAGATGCTCCAGGTGCAAATGACAATGCAACAGGAATGGCTGGAACCATTGAAGCGGCAAGAGTTTTATCTAAATATAAATTCGATTATAATATCGTTTACTTAGGATTGTCAGGCGAGGAGCAAGGCTTGTTTGGCGGAAAAGGTTTCGCTGAATATGCTAAAAAACAGGGTTGGGATATCATTGGAGTTTTAAATAACGATATGATAGGAAATATCGAAGGCGTTGACGGCGTAATTGATAATCGCACTTTCAGAATTTTCTCGGAACCAACACCTATTACAGAATCAGAGCGTGATAGAAATAATCGTCGTTTTTATGGAGGTGAAGTGGATGGAAATTCAAGGCAATTGGCTAGATATATTCACAAATTAGCCACAACGTATATGCCTGAGATGAATCCAATGTTAGTCTATCGTTTGGATCGATTTGGACGTGGAGGTCATCATCGTCCTTTTAATGATTTAGGGTTTGCAGGGGTACGAATTATGGAAGCACATGAAAATTACAACCGCCAACATCAAGATTTAAGAGTAGAAAATGGAATCAAATACGGTGATGTCATTGAAGGAGTAAATTTTGAATATGCGAACAAGTTAACAGCAGTAAACGCGATTACTTTAGCAAGTTTGGCTTGGGCGACACCGGAACCTAAAAACGTGAGAATTGGTGGAATTGTTGAGCCAAATACCAAATTACGTTGGGAAAAACCAAATGATGAAAATATCGTTGGATATAAAATTTATTGGAGATTAACAACTTCACCTCAGTGGGAATTCAGTCGTTTTGTGGGCGATGTTGATAATTTTGAATTAAAAGGAATTGTAATTGATAATTATTATTTTGGAGTGGCTTCTGTCTCTAAATCAGGACATGAAAGTGTGGTTGTTTTTTCAAATGATATTATCCGAACTACTTTCAAAAGAAAATAATAGTAAAAAGAAACACCGATTCGAAATTGAACCGGTGTTTCCCAAACTAAAACAAACTTAACCCATTATGAACCCATGGATTG
>JAHRWO010000136.1 GCA_019105125.1 Flavobacterium sp. | reverse complement strand
TATAGTAATAGGTTTAACGATTTATATATTCTAAAAAGTTATAACTATGAAACCTTATAAAGAGCCATATACTTACTCAGAAAATGACGAAGAGTCAGTAAGAAAAAACGATTAATTTTTTCAAAATGAATAAACTAAAATCCTACTTCCGGTTTTCAAGAGAACACAGAAGTGGGATTTTTTTGTTGTTTGCAATCATTATTGTTGTTCAATTAGGATATTTTTTTCTAAAAGATAATTTTATTTCAAAAACTACTACTGCAGAAGATAAAGCTTGGTTGTCAGTGCAAAATGAAATTGATAGTTTAAAAAATATGCAAGCTACCAAAAAGGATACTATTTATCCGTTCAACCCAAATTACATTACTGATTATAAAGGGTATAAGTTAGGGATGACAATTCAGGAAATAGATCGCCTACATGCTTACCGGAAAAAAGGAAAGTTTGTTAATTCTGCTGAAGAGTTTCAACAAGTCACTCAAGTTTCAAATGCTTTCTTAGCAAAAGTGAGTCCTTACTTCAAGTTTCCGGATTGGGTAAAAAATAAAACAAGTTTTACCTCGGAGAAGTTTCACAAGTTTTTACCAAAGGAAAAAGAAAAGATAATTCAAAAAGATATTAATACAGCATCACGCGAAGATTTAATTGCGGTATATGGTATTGGAGAAAAATTAGCGGATAAAATTTTGCAAGAAAAAGATAAATTAGGATGCTTTGTGAGTATGGAACAATTTCAATTTATTTGGGGAATTAGCCCAGAAGCTTTAGTGGATTTAGAGAAACGATTTTCTACAAAGACTCAAAGTGGAATTAAGAAAATCGCCATAAATGAATTGTCTCAAAAAGAATTAGCAAAATTTCCTTACTTTACTTATGCGTTAGCAAGAGAAATTGTTATTTATAGAACAATGAATAACGGTATTAAAAATGTTGACGATTTAACAAAAATTAAGGGAATGCCTAACGAAAAAATAAAAATAATCGCACTATATTTGGATTTTTAAAAAAATCAACAAATTAAACCATTCAATTACAGATTTATGAATTCAGCATATTTCACAGAAGAACACGAATTATTTAGACAAAGTTTTAGAGATTTTTTACATAAAGAAGTAGTGCCTCACATTGAAAAATGGGAAAAAACAGGTACTATCGAACGTTTTATTTGGGAAAAATTTGGAGAAATGGGCTTTTTTGGATTGAATTATCCTGAAGCTTATGGTGGAATGAATTTAGATTTGTTTTACACGGTTATTTTTTTAGAAGAACTTCAAAAAATTAAATCTTCTGGTTTTGCCGCTGCCATGTGGGCACATGCTTATTTAGCAATGACACATTTAAATGCAGAAGGTGATGAAAGAATTAAACAAGAGTATTTAGCGCCAAGTATTGCTGGTAAAAAAATTGGTGCTTTGTGTATTACGGAACCTTTCGGAGGAAGTGATGTTGCAGGAATGCGAACTAATGCAGTAAGAAATGGTGATAAATTTGTGATTAATGGTTCAAAAACCTTCATTACAAATGGAGTTTATGCGGATTATTACGTAGTAGCAGCTAAAACCAATCCAGAATTAGGGAATAAAGGAATTAGTATCTTTTTAGTAGATTCAAAAACGCCAGGTATTTCAGCTACTAAATTAGATAAGTTAGGTTGGAGAGCATCAGATACTGCCGAAATTGCATTTGATAATGTAGAAATTCCTTTAGAGAACCTAATGGGAGATGAAGGTAAAGGCTTTCCGTACATCATGCAGCATTTTGCTTTAGAAAGATTGATCATGGCAATTAATGCACATGCTCGTGCAGAGTATGCAATTGGTTATACTTTAGAATACATGTCGCAGCGAGAAGCTTTTGGTAGCACAATCAATAAATTTCAAGCATTAAGACACACTATGGTAGAGCATGCCACAGAGGTGGAACATTGTAAAATTTTTAACTATGCCGCAGTTGCTAGACTAAACAAAGGTGAATATGTGGTTAAAGAGGCGACAATGGCTAAATTAAAGTCAACGAAAGTTGCTGATCTAGCAATATATGATTGTTTGCAAATGTTAGGCGGATATGGTTACATGGAAGAATACCCGTTAGCTCGTTTGTTAAGAGATAGTCGATTAGGCCCAATAGGTGGAGGAACCTCTGAAATTTTAAAAGAAATTTTATCTAAAATGATTATCGATAATAAAGATTATAAACCCGCAGTTAAGTAATTTAGATATAAGATTTTAAAACCCTATTCATTTGAATAGGGTTTTTTATTTGAAATCATTTTCTTTAAAAAGTTTCGAAATTCTAGTTTTGTAATTAAAAAATAATTTCTACATTTGCACCCTTAACGAGAGGAGGTGTCTATATTATGTTAATTATACCAATTAAAGACGGAGAAAATATCGATAGAGCATTAAAGCGCTATAAGAGAAAATTTGATAAAACAGGAACTGTTCGTCAATTACGTGCACGTCAAGCTTTCATTAAGCCATCTGTTTTAAACAGAGCTAAAATTCAAAAAGCTGCATATATTCAAGGTTTAAAAGATTCTTTAGAGAGTTAATTATTTTTTGAATTAAATATATTACCACTATCAATTAAAGTGTAACTTTGTTGTTAGTGGTTTTTTTTATGGATTTAAATTTAAAAGCATATCAGGATTATTTGATTAAAGAGAAGAATTATTCTCCTTTAACAGTAAAAGCATATTTGGATGATATTTTATCTTTTAAAAATTATCTATTAAATCAAGATGTGGCATTGGAAGAGGTTGTTTATCCTAATATTAGAAGTTGGATGGTGGAATTGATGGAGCAAAAAATAGCACCATCATCCATAAACAGAAAGATATCGGCATTAAAATCATACTACAAGTTTCTTTTAAAAATTAAAGAAATAAAAATCAATCCCTTACTAAAGCATAAATCCATTAAAGTTGCTAAGAAAATTCAAACACCATTTTCGGAAGTCGAATTAAAAAATGTTTCTTTTGAAAGAGAGGGAATTGATGATTTTGAAAAAATTAGAAATAGATTTATTATTGAGCTTTTTTATACAACAGGGATTCGCAGGGCAGAATTAATAAATCTTAAAAATAATAGTGTCGATGAAGTTCAACGAACTTTAAAGGTAATTGGAAAGAGGAATAAGGAGCGAATTCTGCCTATGATACAAGCTACTTTTAATTTATATCAAGATTACAAATTGCAACGTTTTGATTTAAAGGTTATTAAAGATGACGAGTTTTTAATCTTGTCAAAAAAAGGGTTAAAATTAAGCGAATCGTTTGTATATCGATTAATAAATGATTACTTTAGTGAAGTCTCTAAAAAAGAAAAAAAGAGTCCACACGTTCTTAGGCATACCTTTGCAACACATTTGTTGAATAATGGCGCCGATTTAAATTCAGTTAAAGAGTTATTAGGTCATGCTAGTTTGTCTTCAACCCAGATATACACGCACAGTAGTTTGTCGGAATTAAAAAAAGTGTATAACGAAGCGCATCCTAGAAACAAGAAATAACTTTATGTAAAACCTCTAAATTACCATGATTATGAAAGTTAATGTGCAAGCAGTAAATTTTAATGTAGACAGAAAATTAGTTGATTTCATTCAAGAACGAATGGATAAACTTGAAAAATATTACGATAAAATAGTGTCTGCAGAAGTTTTTTTAAAATTAGAAAACACAAGTGATAAAGAAAATAAGACATCAGAAATTAAAATTATTGTTCCAGGGGATGATTTTCTTGTGAAAAAAACAGCTAAAAGTTTTGAAGAAGCTGTAGATTTATCAGTTGATTCTTTAGAACGCATAATTTTGAAAAGAAAAGAAAAATTGAGAGCGCATTCATAAAAATAAAAAAAACATAAAAAATGTTTTGATTCAAAAATAAATTATATACATTTGCAGTCCGTTAGAAATAGCGGACTTTTTATATTTAAGTTGCCGGTGTAGCTCAGCTGGCTAGAGCAGCTGATTTGTAATCAGCAGGTCGTGGGTTCGAGTCCCTCCATCGGCTCAAAGTTATAAGTAACTTAATGTAAAAGGTTTGGGGGAGATACTCAAGCGGCCAACGAGGGCGGACTGTAAATCCGCTGACTAAGTCTTCGCAGGTTCGAATCCTGCTCTCCCCACGAGATTTTGAATTTAGAGAGAGGGATTTGGTTTTTCTGAATTCTGATGGCTAACTTCTGAATGCACAAAAGCCGGTGTAGCTCAGGGGTAGAGTGCTTCCTTGGTAAGGAAGAGGTCACGGGTTCAATTCCCGTCATTGGCTCTTAAAAAAGTTTATTTTTTGAACACTAATATATAACTAAGATTAAATTATTAAATCATGGCAAAAGAAACCTTTGATCGTTCGAAGCCCCATTTAAATATTGGAACTATCGGACACGTTGACCACGGTAAAACTACATTAACAGCTGCAATTACTAAAGTATTAGCTGATGCTGGTTTATCAGAAGCAAAATCATTTGATCAAATTGATAATGCTCCAGAAGAAAAAGAAAGAGGTATTACTATTAATACGTCTCACGTAGAATATTCTACAGCTAACCGTCACTACGCTCACGTTGACTGTCCAGGTCACGCGGATTACGTTAAGAACATGGTTACTGGTGCTGCTCAAATGGACGGTGCTATCTTGGTAGTTGCTGCTACAGATGGTCCTATGCCACAAACAAGAGAGCACATCCTTTTAGGTCGTCAAGTAGGTGTGCCTAGAATGGTTGTATTCATGAACAAAGTGGATATGGTTGACGATGCTGAATTATTAGAGTTAGTGGAAATGGAAATCAGAGATTTATTATCTTTCTATCAATATGATGGTGATAATGGTCCTGTTATTCAAGGTTCTGCTTTAGGAGCTTTAAATGGTGAGCCAAAATGGGTTGATACAGTATTAGCTTTAATGGATGCTGTTGATAACTGGATTGAATTACCAGCTCGTGATGTTGATAAACCATTCTTGATGCCAGTTGAGGATGTATTTACAATTACAGGTCGTGGAACTGTTGCTACAGGTCGTATCGAAACTGGAGTTGCTAATACAGGTGATGCTGTTGAAATCATTGGTATGGGAGCTGAAAAATTAACTTCTACGATTACAGGGGTTGAGATGTTCCGTAAAATCCTTGACAGAGGTGAAGCTGGTGATAACGTAGGTTTATTATTAAGAGGTATTGCTAAAGAAGATATCAAAAGAGGAATGGTTATCATTAAACCAGGATCTGTTAAACCACACGCTCACTTCAAAGCTGAGGTATATATCTTGAAAAAAGAAGAAGGTGGACGTCACACTCCATTCCACAATAACTACCGTCCACAATTCTACGTACGTACAACTGACGTAACTGGTACTATTTCTTTACCAGCTGGTGTAGAGATGGTTATGCCTGGTGATAACTTAACAATTGATGTTCAATTATTAAGTCCTATCGCTTTATCAGTAGGTTTACGTTTCGCTATCCGTGAGGGTGGTAGAACAGTAGGTGCTGGTCAGGTTACTGAAATTTTAGACTAATTTTAAGTCAAATAATAATTAAACCAGCAGTTCGCTGCTGGTTTTTTAACAAACGGGCGTAGTACAAGGGCTAGTATAGTGGTCTCCAAAACCATTGATGGGGGTTCGAATCCCTCCGCCCGTGCAAATAAAGATTAAGATGAAAGTAGTTAATTACATATCTGAAGCATTTCATGAATTGAAAACGAATGTTACTTGGCCAGTTTGGTCTGAAGTTCAGCGTTTGACAATTATTGTAGCTGTATTTTCAATTGTTTTCGCTCTATTAACTTGGGGTGTTGATGAATTATTTGTAAAAGCACTTGAAGGTTTCTTTAATATTTTAAAATAATACTTACAGTATGGCTGATAATAATGTTAATAAATGGTATGTAGTAAGAGCTGTAAGTGGTCAAGAAAATAAAGTTAAAAACTACATCGAGACAGAAACTGCCAGATTAGGTATGTCTGATTATATTTCTCAGGTTCTTGTACCAACTGAAAAAGTGGTTCAACTTAGAGATGGTAAGAAAATTGTTAAAGACAAGGTTTATTTTCCAGGCTATATAATGATTGAAGCTAATTTAACGGGTGAGATTCCCCACATCATTAAATCGATTCCTGGTGTTATTGGTTTCTTAGGTGAAACAAAAGGAGGAGATGCTGTGCCATTAAGACAATCTGAAGTAAACAGAATGTTAGGTAAAGTAGATGAGTTATCTGTAAAAGTAGATAATGTTGCTATTCCTTATGCTGTTGGTGAAACAGTAAAAGTGGTAGATGGTCCATTCAATGGTTTTAATGGAACTATTGAAAAAGTAAATGAAGAAAAGCGTAAACTTGAAGTAATGGTGAAAATTTTCGGAAGAAAAACTCCATTAGAGTTAAGTTTTATGCAAGTTGAAAAAGTATAATTTTCGTTACATATATAAATCACATCAATCGCTTCCAATTGATAGATGTGCTAAATTTTTTTAAAAATGGCAAAAGAAGTTAGTAAAGTAGTTAAACTACAAGTTAAGGGAGGTGCTGCGAATCCATCGCCACCGGTTGGACCTGCTTTGGGGGCTGCTGGGGTTAACATCATGGAGTTCTGTAAGCAATTTAATGCTAGAACGCAAGATAAACCTGGCAAAGTTTTACCAGTACAAATTACTGTGTATAAAGACAAGTCTTTTGACTTTGTTGTTAAAACGCCACCTGCTGCAATTCAATTATTAGAAGCAGCAAAATTAAAGTCTGGTTCAGGGCAACCTAACCGTAAAAAAGTAGCAAACGTTACTTGGGATCAAATTAGAACTATCGCTGAAGACAAAATGGCAGACTTAAACGCTTTCGAAATCGAAAAAGCAATGAGTATGATTGCTGGAACAGCTAGATCTATGGGTATAACAGTAACAGGAAATGCTCCTTTTTAATCTCTAAAAAGAAATTAGACAATGGCAAAATTGACAAAAAAGCAAAAAGAGGCTGCAGCAAAAATTGAGAAGAACAAACTTTATTCTTTAAGAGATGCTTCTGCATTAATTAAAGAAGTTGCTTCTGCAAAATTTGATGAGTCTGTTGATATCGCAGTTAAGTTAGGTGTAGATCCTAGAAAAGCGAATCAAATGGTAAGAGGGGTTGTAACATTACCTCACGGAACTGGTAAAGATGTAAGAGTATTAGCATTAGTTACTCCAGATAAAGAAGCTGAAGCTAAAGCTGCTGGTGCAGACCACGTAGGTTTAGATGATTATTTACAAAAAATCAAAGATGGTTGGACAGATGTTGATGTTATCATCACTATGCCAGCTGTTATGGGTAAATTAGGTCCATTAGGACGTGTTTTAGGTCCAAGAGGTTTAATGCCAAACCCTAAAACAGGAACTGTAACTATGGATGTTGCTAAAGCGGTGCAAGAAGTGAAAGCTGGTAAAATTGACTTCAAAGTTGATAAAACTGGTATCGTTCACGCTGGAATAGGTAGAGTATCTTTTGATGCTGATAAAATCTATGACAATGCACACGAAATCGTTCAAACATTAATCAAATTAAAACCAACTGCAGCTAAAGGTACTTATATTAAGTCTATTCATATATCAAGTACACAAAGTCCTGCTATTGCTTTAGATCCTAAAGCTGTATAATTGGTAGTTAAAAATTTTTAGTATGACTAGAGAAGAAAAATCAATCGCTATTGAAGATTTAACTGCACAGTTAGCGGATGTAAATGTTGTTTATTTAGCAGACATTTCAGGACTAGATGCAGATACTACTTCAAACTTAAGAAGAGCTTGTTTTAAAGCTGGTATTAAATTAGAAGTTGTTAAGAACACATTGTTAGAAAAAGCAATGGAAGCTTCTGATAACGACTATGGTGATTTAGCATCAGTTCTTAAAGGAAACACTTCTATGTTTATTGCTGATACCGCTAATGGACCAGCAAAAATTATTAAAGAATTCCGTAAGAAAGGTGAAAAACCAATCTTTAAAGGAGCTTACATTAACCAAGAAATTTTCATCGGTGACAATTTATTAGATAGCTTAGTAGCTATTAAATCTAAAGAAGAGGTTATCGCAGAAATTATTGGATTATTACAATCACCTGCTCAAAGAGTTATTGCAGCTCTTCAAAATCAACCTAACAAGGAAGAAGGAGCAGAATAATTCGTACGCACTTAATAAATTATATTTTTACAAAACATTTTAAAAGATAGAAAAAATGGCAGATTTGAAACAATTCGCAGAACAATTAGTTAACTTAACAGTTAAAGAAGTTAACGAATTAGCAACAATATTAAAAGATGAGTATGGTATCGAGCCTGCTGCTGCAGCTGTAGTAGTTGCTGCAGGTGGAGGAGATGCTGGTGCTGCTGCTGAGCAAACAGAATTTACAGTAGTATTAAAAGACGCTGGTGCTTCTAAATTAGGAGTTGTTAAAGCGGTTAAAGAATTAACTGGTTTAGGTCTTAAAGAAGCTAAAGATTTAGTTGATGCTGCTCCAACAAACGTTAAAGAAGGAGTTTCTAAAGATGAGGCTGAAGGTCTTAAGAAAGCTTTAGAAGAAGCAGGAGCTGTAGTTGAGTTAAAATAATTTATACTCATAAATAAGCTAGGTTTAGGTCTTGAGAGTGTTCTCAAAGACCTAAACCATTTTGCGTATATTAAATTATTGTATTTTTTATGCGTTTTAATGTAGCCAATAACGAAGAAAAAAAATAGACAAACTTTCCTGGTTTATTTTTAAAGATGTATCGGTTGCTAAATAAAAAAGGAAGTATTAAAAAGCAGTGTTTTTACACAAAAAATTACTTTTTTTAAATCAAAATTTTGTCCATTGATGATAACAAATCAGACTGAAAGATTAAATTTTGCTTCGACAAAAAACATTCCACAATATCCAGATTTTCTAGATATTCAAGTGAAATCGTTTAAAGATTTCTTCCAATTGGAAACAAAATCTGACGAAAGAGGCAACGAAGGGCTGTATAATACCTTCATGGAAAATTTTCCAATTACTGATACGAGAAACCAATTCGTATTAGAGTTTCTAGATTATTTTATTGATCCACCTAGATATACTATTGAAGAGTGTATTGATAGAGGTTTAACGTACAGCGTACCTCTAAAAGCTAGATTAAAATTATATTGTACTGACCCTGAACACGAGGATTTTGAAACAATCGTTCAAGATGTGTATTTAGGAACAATACCATATATGACACCTAGCGGAACATTCGTAATCAATGGTGCTGAGCGTGTAGTTGTATCGCAGTTACACAGATCTCCAGGTGTATTCTTTGGACAGTCTTTCCATGCAAATGGAACTAAATTATATTCTGCCAGAATTATTCCTTTTAAAGGTTCTTGGATTGAATTCGCTACCGATATCAACAACGTAATGTATGCGTATATCGATAGAAAGAAAAAATTACCTGTAACTACTTTATTTAGAGCAATCGGATTTGAAAGAGATAAAGATATCTTAGAAATTTTCGACTTAGCTGAAGAAATTAAAGTATCTAAAACAGGTATCAAGAAATATGCTGGAAGAAGACTTGCTGCACGTGTATTAAATACATGGCATGAAGACTTCGTGGATGAAGATACTGGTGAAGTGGTTTCTATTGAGCGTAACGAAATTATCTTAGATCGTGATACGATTCTTGATAAAGATAATATTGAAGAAATAATTGAAGCAGACGTAAAAACTATCCTTTTACATAAAGAGGATAACAATGCGGCTGATTACACAATTATTCACAATACGTTACAAAAAGACCCAACAAACTCTGAAAAAGAGGCTGTTGAACACATTTACAGACAATTACGTAACGCGGAACCGCCTGATGAGGAAACGGCTCGTGGTATTATAGATAAATTATTCTTCTCTGACCAACGTTATAACTTAGGTGAAGTAGGTCGTTACAGAATGAACAAAAAGTTAAACCTTGATATTCCTATGGAAAAACAAGTTTTAACGAAAGAAGATATTATTACAATCGTTAAATATTTGATCGAATTAATCAACTCTAAGGCAGAGATTGATGATATCGACCACTTATCAAACCGTCGTGTAAGAACTGTTGGTGAGCAATTATCAGCTCAGTTTGGGGTAGGTTTAGCTCGTATGGCTAGAACTATCCGTGAGAGAATGAACGTTCGTGATAACGAGGTATTTACACCTATCGATTTGATTAATGCAAAAACATTATCATCGGTAATTAACTCATTCTTTGGAACAAACCAGTTATCTCAGTTTATGGACCAAACAAATCCATTAGCAGAGATTACACACAAACGTCGTTTATCTGCCCTTGGACCTGGAGGTTTATCTAGAGAAAGAGCTGGTTTCGAGGTACGTGACGTTCATTATACGCACTACGGAAGACTTTGTCCAATTGAAACTCCAGAGGGACCAAACATTGGACTTATTTCATCTTTAGGAGTTTATGCTAAAGTAAATGGAATGGGATTCATCGAAACGCCTTACCGTAAAGTAACTGATGGTGTGGTTGATTTAGAATCTACTCCAGTTTATTTAAGCGCTGAAGAAGAAGAAGGTAAAATGATTGCACAAGCAAACATTGAAATGGATGCTAAAGGTAAAATTACCGCTGCGAACGTTATTGCGCGTGAAGAAGGAGATTTCCCTGTGGTTGCTCCAACTGCCGTTCATTATACAGACGTTGCTCCAAATCAGATTGCTTCGATTTCAGCTTCATTGATTCCTTTCTTAGAGCATGATGATGCGAACCGTGCGTTGATGGGATCTAACATGATGCGTCAGGCCGTTCCATTATTACGTCCTGAAGCTCCAATCGTAGGTACTGGTTTAGAAAGACAAGTTGCCTCTGATTCAAGAGTATTAATCAACGCTGAAGGAAGCGGAACTGTTGAGTATGTTGATGCTAACATGATTACCATCAAATATGACAGAACTGAAGAAGAGCGCATGGTAAGCTTTGACACAGATGAGAAAACGTATCAGTTAATCAAATATAGAAAAACCAACCAAAGTACTTGTATCAACCTTAAACCTATCGTTAGAAAAGGTGACAGAGTTGTAAAAGGTCAAGTATTATGTGAAGGTTATGCTACTCAAAACGGAGAATTAGCAATCGGAAGAAACTTAAAAGTGGCGTTCATGCCATGGAAAGGGTACAACTTCGAGGATGCAATCGTAATTTCTGAAAAAGTAGTACGTGATGATATTTTTACATCATTACATATTGATGATTATACATTAGAAGTTCGTGATACTAAACTAGGTAACGAAGAATTAACTAATGATATTCCAAACGTTTCTGAAGAAGCTACTAAAGATTTAGATGAAAATGGTATGATTAGAATTGGTGCAGAGGTTAAACCTGGCGATATTCTAATCGGAAAAATTACACCAAAAGGAGAATCAGATCCTACTCCAGAAGAAAAACTTTTAAGAGCTATCTTCGGGGATAAAGCAGGTGATGTAAAAGATGCTTCTTTAAAAGCGTCTCCATCTTTACACGGTGTAGTTTTAGATAAAAAATTATTTGCGAAAGCAGTAAAAGATAAGAGAAAACGTTCTAAAGATAAAGAAGACGTTGATAAATTAGAAACTGAATTCGAAGTTAAGTACAACGACTTGAAAGACAAATTAATTGAAAAATTATTTGTTATCATCGATGGTAAAACTTCTCAAGGTGTAATGAACGATTTAGGTGAAGAAGTATTACCAAAAGGTAAAAAATTCACTAAAAAGATGTTACAAGGTGTAGAAGATTTTGCTCACTTAACTAAAGGTCAGTGGACAACAGATGAGCATACTAATGCAATGGTGAACGACTTAATTCACAACTACAAAATCAAATTAAACGATTTACAAGGTTGGTTAAGAAGAGAGAAATTTACAATTACTGTTGGAGATGAATTACCTTCTGGAATTTTAAAACTTGCTAAAGTTTACATCGCTAAGAAACGTAAATTAAAAGTAGGGGATAAAATGGCAGGACGTCACGGTAACAAAGGTATTGTTGCTAAAATCGTTCGTCATGAAGATATGCCATTCTTAGAAGACGGAACTCCTGTAGATATCGTATTGAATCCACTTGGGGTACCATCTCGTATGAACATCGGTCAGATTTATGAAACGGTATTAGGATGGGCTGGTCAAAAATTAGGTAAGAAGTTTGCTACTCCAATTTTTGATGGTGCTACTTTAGATCAAATTAATGCCTTAACAGACGAAGCAGGAATTCCAAGATTCGGTCATACATACTTATATGACGGAGGAACTGGAGAGCGTTTCCACCAACCAGCAACAGTAGGAGTTATCTATATGTTGAAATTAGGTCACATGGTAGACGATAAAATGCACGCTCGTTCTATTGGTCCTTACTCTTTAATTACGCAACAACCATTAGGAGGTAAAGCTCAATTCGGAGGTCAGCGTTTTGGAGAGATGGAGGTTTGGGCTCTTGAAGCATATGGTGCATCAAGTACGCTAAGAGAAATCTTAACTGTTAAATCGGATGACGTTATTGGTAGAGCTAAAACTTACGAAGCTATCGTTAAAGGAGAAACTATGCCAGAACCAGGATTACCTGAATCGTTCAATGTATTAATGCATGAATTAAAAGGTCTTGGATTAGACATCAGATTAGAAGAATAAATTTATCCGGGAGTAGCCATGGTTACTCCCTTTACAACGCTTTTCATAAATCGAAAGTATTCATATCATGACAAGATTAAAAGATAAAAATACCGTTAAAAGATTTAACAAAATCACGATAGGACTTGCTTCTCCAGAATCTATTTTGGCAGAATCAAGAGGTGAGGTTTTAAAACCAGAAACTATCAACTATCGTACCCACAAACCAGAAAGAGATGGTCTTTTCTGTGAGCGAATTTTCGGTCCAGTTAAAGATTATGAGTGTGCTTGTGGTAAGTATAAAAGAATCCGCTACAAAGGAATCGTTTGTGACCGATGTGGTGTTGAAGTAACGGAGAAAAAAGTTCGTAGAGATAGAGTTGGACACATCAATCTTGTTGTGCCAATCGCTCACATTTGGTATTTCCGTTCGTTACCAAACAAAATCGGATATATTTTAGGATTACCATCTAAGAAATTAGATATGATTATTTACTACGAAAGATACGTAGTAATTCAAGCAGGTATTGCTAAAAATGCTGATGGCGAATCTTTACAAAAATTAGATTTCCTTACGGAAGAAGAGTATTTAAATATTTTAGATACACTTCCAATGGAAAATCAATATTTAGATGATAATGATCCAAATAAATTCATCGCTAAAATGGGTGCTGAATGTATTATGGATTTATTAGCTCGTACTAATTTAGATGAATTATCATACGAATTACGTCACGCTGCGAATAACGAAACATCTAAACAACGTAAGACAGAAGCCTTAAAACGTTTAAATGTTGTAGAATCATTCCGTGAGTCTAACTTAAACAGAGAAAACCGTCCAGAGTGGATGATTTTAAAAGTAATTCCAGTTATTCCACCAGAATTACGTCCGTTAGTACCACTTGATGGAGGTCGTTTTGCAACGTCAGATTTAAATGATTTGTACAGAAGAGTAATCATCCGTAACAACCGTTTAAAAAGATTAATGGAGATCAAAGCTCCTGAAGTAATCTTAAGAAACGAAAAACGTATGTTACAAGAATCTGTAGATTCATTATTTGACAATACACGTAAAGCTTCTGCAGTTAAAACAGAATCTAACAGACCATTAAAATCGTTATCAGATTCATTAAAAGGTAAACAAGGACGTTTCCGTCAAAACTTATTAGGTAAACGTGTGGATTATTCTGCTCGTTCGGTAATTGTCGTTGGACCAGAAATGAAAATGTACGAGTGTGGTTTACCAAAAGATATGGCGGCTGAACTTTACAAACCATTCGTTATTCGTAAGTTAATCGAAAGAGGAATTGTAAAAACAGTTAAGTCGGCTAAGAAAATTATCGACAAAAAAGAGCCTGTAGTATGGGATATCCTTGAAAATGTAATTAAAGGACACCCAGTATTACTTAACCGTGCTCCTACGTTACACCGTTTAGGTATTCAAGCATTCCAACCTAAATTAATTGAAGGAAAAGCGATTCAGTTACACCCATTGACATGTACGGCGTTTAATGCCGATTTCGATGGTGACCAGATGGCGGTTCACTTACCATTAGGACCAGAAGCTATTTTAGAAGCACAATTATTAATGTTAGCTTCTCACAATATCTTAAACCCTGCAAATGGTGCGCCTATCACGGTTCCTTCTCAGGACATGGTTCTAGGTCTTTACTATATGACTAAAGAGCGTTTATCAACTCCTGAGCACAAAATTTTAGGTGAAGGATTAACTTTCTATTCTGCTGAAGAGGTAAATATCGCTTTAAATGAAGGAAAATTAGAGTTGAATGCTAGAGTGAAAATTAGAGCAAAAGACTTTAATGAAAACGGTGAATTAGTTTATAAAATTATTCAAACAACTGCTGGTAGAGTATTATTTAATGAAGTAGTACCTGAAGCAGCTGGATATATCAATGAGGTATTAACTAAGAAATCATTACGTGATATTATTGGTAAAATCTTAGCGGTAACTGACGTTCCTACAACTGCAGCTTTCTTGGATAACATGAAAGATATGGGGTATAAGTTCGCATTCCGTGGAGGTTTATCATTCTCATTAGGTGATATTAGAATTCCAGAACAAAAAGAGAAATTAATCGCTGATGCACGTGAGCAAGTAGAAGCAATTTCGATGAACTATAGCATGGGTCTTATTACTAATAACGAACGTTACAACCAAGTTATTGATATCTGGACTTCAGCTAATGCGCAATTAACAGAGTTAGCAATGAAAAATATCCGTGAAGACCAACAAGGTTTCAACTCGGTATACATGATGCTTGATTCTGGAGCGAGGGGTTCTAAAGAGCAGATTCGTCAGTTAACTGGTATGCGTGGTTTGATGGCTAAGCCTAAAAAATCAACTGCTGGTGGTGGTGAAATTATCGAAAACCCAATTTTATCGAACTTTAAAGAAGGTCTTTCTATCCTTGAGTACTTTATTTCTACTCACGGTGCTCGTAAAGGTCTTGCGGATACCGCTCTTAAAACAGCCGATGCGGGTTACTTAACACGTCGTTTACATGACGTATCTCAAGATGTTATCGTAAACTCTGTAGATTGTGGTACATTAAGAGGTATTGAAGTTTCTGCTTTAAAGAAAAACGAGGAAATCGTTGAAACTTTAGGGGAAAGAATCTTAGGACGTGTGGCTTTACAAAATGTAATTAACCCATTAGATAATGAAATTTTAGTTCATGCGGGTGAGGAAATTACAGAAGCTATTGTTAAGAAAATCGAAGCTTCTCCAGTAGAAAGAGTAGAGGTTCGTTCGCCATTAACATGTGAGGCAACTAAAGGAATTTGTGCTAAATGTTACGGTAGAAACTTGGCAACAGGTAAGATGACACAGAAAGGTGAAGCAGTTGGAGTTATTGCAGCGCAATCAATTGGTGAGCCAGGTACACAGTTAACACTTCGTACGTTCCACGTTGGAGGGGTTGCTGGAGGAATTTCTGAAGAGTCTAGCATTGTAACTCGTTTTGCAGGTAGATTAGAAATTGAAGATTTAAAAACAGTTAAAGGTGAAGATGCTGAAGGAAATGCTGTTGATATCGTAATTTCTCGTTCTACTGAGTTAAAATTAGTTGAGCCAAAAACAGGTATTGTATTAAATACACACTATATTCCTTACGGATCAAGTATTTTTGTAAATGATGGAGACGTTGTTGAAAAAGGTACTACAATCTGTAAATGGGATCCATATAACGGGGTGATTATTTCTGAATTTACAGGTAAAGTAGGTTACGAAGATTTAGAACAAGGACAATCGTTCATTGTTGAAATCGACGAGCAAACTGGTTTCCAAGAGAAAGTAATTTCTGAAGGTAGAAATAAAAAATTAATCCCTACGTTACACATCTATGGTAAAGATGGCGAGTTAATTCGTTCATACAACTTACCAGTAGGAGCTCACCTTATGGTAAACGATGGAGAAAAAATTAAAGCAGGTAAGATTTTAGTTAAAATTCCACGTCGTTCTTCTAAAGCAGGTGATATTACAGGAGGTTTACCAAGAATTACAGAGTTATTAGAAGCTCGTAATCCTTCAAACCCAGCAGTAGTTTCTGAAATTGATGGTGTTGTAACTTTTGGAAAAATTAAGAGAGGTAACCGAGAAATCGCTATCGAGTCTAAATTTGGTGAAGTGAAGAAATACTTAGTAAAACTTTCAAACCAAATCTTAGTTCAAGAAAACGACTTCGTAAAAGCGGGAACTCCACTTTCTGATGGTGCAATTACTCCAGAGGATATCTTAAGAATTCAAGGACCATCTGCTGTTCAACAGTACTTGGTAAATGAAATTCAAGAGGTGTACCGTTTACAAGGGGTAAAAATCAACGATAAACACTTTGAGGTGGTAATCCGTCAGATGATGCGTAAAGTAAGAATCGTGGATCCAGGAGATACTTTATTCTTAGAAGATCAATTGGCTCATACAAGTGATTTCATCGTTGAAAACGATAAATTATACGGAATGAAAGTAGTTGAAGATGCAGGTGATTCTGAGAATTTAAAACCAGGTCAAATTGTTTCTCCACGTCAATTAAGAGATGAAAATTCGTTATTAAAACGTAATGACAAGAACTTAGTTGTAGCTCGTGATGTTATTACAGCAACAGCTACTCCAGTACTACAAGGTATTACTAGAGCATCGTTACAAACGAAATCATTCATTTCTGCTGCATCGTTCCAGGAAACAACCAAAGTATTAAACGAAGCTGCCGTAGCCGGTAAAGTAGATACTTTAGAAGGATTGAAAGAAAATGTTATTGTAGGACACAGAATTCCAGCTGGTACTGGTATGAGAGATTACGATAATATTATTGTAGGTTCTAAAGAAGAATACAATGAATTAATGGCTGCTAAAGAAGAGTTTAACTACTAATTAGCTTCATTATTCCAATATAAAGCCTAACAGATTTTCTGTTAGGCTTTTTTTTTACCTAAATTATACTTATTCTTGTATAACAAAATAGCAATTTTAAATATCATGGAAAATAATAACCAACAAGGACAAATTAACATCGAATTAGACGAGCAAACAGCAGAAGGAATTTACTCTAATTTAGCTATTATCAATCATTCTAATTCTGAGTTTGTGGTAGATTTCGTAACGATTATGCCTGGAGTACCAAAAGCAAAAGTAAAGTCAAGAATTATTTTAACGCCTCAACACGCAAAACGTTTGTTGAAAGCTTTAGGAGAAAACATTCACCGATTTGAAAGTGCTCACGGAAAAATTGAAGAAGGAGAACAACCTCCAATTCCTTTAAATTTTGGTCCAACAGGGCAAGCATAATAACCAAAAGTCTCGTATATTGCGGGACTTTTTTAGTTGATTACCTATGAAATTAGTAAAAGCAAATTCCGAACATATTTCAATTATTATCGATCTGACCAAGAAAATTTGGCCTGTAGCTTATGGTGAAATTTTATCCAAAGCACAACTAGAGTACATGATTGATAAGTTTTATAACGAAACCGCTTTGCGAGAATTAATACAAAAAGGACACGTTTTTTATTTAGCACAAGATGATAAAGATAATTACGTAGGTTTTGTTTCCTATGAAATCAACTCTGAACCCAACAAAACAAAAATCCACAAGATTTACGTCTTACCCGAAACACAAGGAACAGGTTTAGGAAGACAATTCTTTGAATTGGTAAAAGAAAAAGCAATTGAAAATAATCAAAAGGTCATTTTCTTAAACGTAAATAAATACAATAATGCCATAAATTTTTATACTAAGTTAGGCTTTATAAAAGTAAAAGACGAAGTAATTGATATAGGAAATGGTTATGTTATGGATGATTATGTTATGGAAGTTGCTATTTAACGATTCCTTTCCCCATAATTCCTCTTCCCAGTAAATTTCCCTTTGTTACTAGGTAAACTTGCTTCTTCGGTTTTGCTAGAAGGTGCAATCAATTGGTTTAA
>JAHRWO010000151.1 GCA_019105125.1 Flavobacterium sp. | reverse complement strand
CAATGTCACCGGTTAGTAATGTTACTCCCCAATTATTAGTTCTATTTCTGACTGTATAAATGTAGTCTCTAAATCTTCTTAAAAAGAAATTAAAAAAATGCAGTATTTCATTACGGAATAATTGATTTTCTTTAAAAAGTTTTCCATATCTATAAGATAAAGGTTTATGTTGGACTAGTAATCCAGTTTTATTTAAATTTTTAAATATTTCTTTAAATTTATCTCTAAGTACTTTTAGTTTATTCTTATTATCTAATATTATTATTAAATCAGATTGAGATAATTGTTTGTCAATAGTGATTCCATATATGTCATTAATTGAACTAATAAATTGAGAAATTTGTACTTCACTAGCTGGTTCATTATATAAATAAAATTCCCAAATATTCCCAATTTTAAGTTTACCATTTGCTTTTTTAAATACAACTTTTGAATCTTGAGCTAATGTTACCATTTCAGCATTAAATTCTTCTGGAGACAAAGGTTCTAATGAATCTGTAAATTCATAGTTTAAATTTTCATTATCTGGCGTTTCTTTTGGGTTTTTATCATCTGATATTTTATTATCAGAATTTCCTTTTATGTAAGTTATTTTTCTTACTTCACTTTTATCATCAAAAAGATAATTGTGAGGACTTTTAATAAAATTAATAAAGTTGTCTAAATTATTAGTGTCTTTTGGTTTATGTCTAACAGATACAATAAGCCTTTCGAATGGTGTTAAATATGGCATGTATACATCATTGCATATAATGCCGTTTAATAATTCCTTAATTCCATTAACATGATCATCATCTAAATGAGATATAAATAAGATATTAAGTAATTTACTATTTAAATTGCTTTTAAAGTTATTTCTAGCAATTCTTAAATTATTTCGGTCACTTATTGTTCCACAATCAAAAACAAAATTAAATTGATTTCTACTATTAAAACCAATCTCTAATTTTCCTGTGTAGAAAGATCCTTGTCCAACTGGATTAAATTTAAAATCTGCATCTATAATTTTCATGTTATATTTTTTATATTAATTCTAATGAAATAATTAAACTAACTTTTTATTTTATAAGTCACACTCAAATGATTTTTACTTTTTTATGTACTCACTTTATTCATTTATTTTAATTTAAAAACTCAAATTGTTCAGAAGTTGTTTTAAAACATTAGATTTATCTAAAAATTATTACTGTTGTAAAGAAGCACATTTGAAATAAGGTAACGGAGCTTAAATTTCAAATCAAAATCCATATCAATTAATTCTGCTTTTTCACAAATATTTAATAATGCAACTAAATTTTCGATGTGTCCTGATTTATCTTTTGAAAATAAATCTTTGAGCTCTTTGACATCTTTAAATACGCTATTTTTTGATAAGATACGTTCAGCTATTTTATGTCTTAACTCATCATAGTTTTTTGTTTTGTTATAAAAACTAAAATCATTTTTGAAATTATCAATATGATCAAATAATTCAGAAATTGAAGAAAATAAACTTGCTAAGCTTTCTTTATTGACTGTATGATTAATAGTTTTATTGTATCTTATCTTATCATCATCTTTTTTAGGATAAAGATATATTTTGTTGTTTTTAGAGTTATTTGAAATAAATTCTAATGTGCTGTAAACACCCAAAGATGTGTTTCCTTGGTCTTCATTTCTAATAGATATTGATGGTTTAATGAAACCATAAATTTCTAATTGTATTTTTTTATCTAAGGTTATAATTAAATCTATTTTTGACTCAGACAAATAAATTGAAGAGATAGTAAATTTTGTATTTGGTTTATTAGTTTTAATCTTAAATAATTCAAGTACAGTAAAGACAAAAGATACTGCCACACCATATTCTTTATAAAAGTCTGTATTAATACTTTTAAGATAATATTGTTCATTATTTTTTAGTAGTCTGAATTTTTTAGTTTTAATTTCCTTTGGGTTATTAGTGAAAAAATTATCCCAAGAATTATTTAAATCATCCAAAAGTGTACTTTTTTTATTTCCTTTTTTTAATGATTTTACGTATTGAGTTAGACTTCTATTTTTATAAAATAAATTCAATGAATCATATATAGCAGCTGCTTTTATGTTTTCATGTATTAAACCATCTTCATCAACTCCTTCATCTATTACAAAAAAATAATCAGGTGCATTTTTTTCTTTGTTAATCTCTAAAACTGTTTTAGCCTTGTTTTCATCTACATTTAACCTAATTAATTCGAAATGATTCGTATATATTTTAATTTGTTCATAGATTACATCTATTTTCTCAATTTCAATTTTAATATTTTTTTCTAAATTGTATTTATTTATAATGAACTCTTTTAGTTCAGAATCTTTAATCAAGGATAATAAATCATTTGAATAAATAGCATCTATTGATTTAGTATTTGCAATAGAATATTGCTTAGTACGGAAAAAATCATAATTATTCATATTAAAGATATTTAAGTGTTAAAATCAATTATGTGACCCTTCCTTCGTCAGGGTGACAAAGGATGTGGCAAGTTTTGTTTTATTTATGTTGTTATTGAAAAATAGTTTAATTCCTTCATTTTGTTGAATATTAATCTTGTGCAGGATTGTCCGGATTTGGAGTCGTCCCAGTAGGATTTGTGCATGGTGATGTGTTTTAGGGTTAGGAAGCTGAAGAGGTTGTATTTTTCTCTTCGGGCGATTTCGTAGTTCAGGTTGATTGGGACTTCTTTTTTTCCCATTATGCCATATTGTGCTTTTCCTGCTTTGTTGTCTTTTCTGAAATTGCTTGCGAAGGCATCTAGGGTAGAGTAGACGTTTATCCATTCTATTTGTTGGGACATTTTATCGGTTCTTTCGCTGTAGAAGTTGGGATAATAACTGTCTATAAACTCGTAAGGAGCTCCCACTGTTATGAGTAGTTTGATGTTGTTTAGTATGTTGTTACATGGTTCGGTACCAATTGGAAATAAGGCATCTAATGCTATGATGCTACCGAAACTGTAGGTGTGTAAATGGATGGTTGGGTTTTCTTCGTTTTCTACAATGTATTCTACTAGTGCATCAAAGTTGCCTTGTATGATTTGGGATTGCTCACCGTATTGGATGTAGTTGTCTATGGTAGTGAATTCGGCTGCTACTTTGGTGAGTAGGGTATTGGATTCTGGAATGAATATAATTAATAATGAAGTAATTGGAAGTGTATAATTACTTATTATTGTAAAAGTTGAAAGTATGTTGTTTATATTACAAAATGATTTAATTCCATCACATTTAATTGGATATAATAAAGATAATATTGAAGGTAAAATCAACAAAACTGCCATACTCATTATTAAAAATATAAGAAACATGTAAAATGTTTGTCCTCCTTTTGTATAGGTTGTCTTTTTAAATAGGCTGTAAATTATTCTTGGGAATTTTCTAACTACTAATAGCAACAAGGCTATGTTTTTGAATAATAGGTTTTTGTTTTGGAATTTTTGGTTTAGGAGTTCGTTGTATTCGAAATCGTAGAAGGAGTAGAGTAGGGTATCTTTCTCTGATTTTGGTTGTTCTTTTGGGTGTTGGAATATTCTAACCGCTAGACTACTTAGGTCTTCGTTGTAATAGATTTTTTCGACTTTGGTGTAATAGTTAATACCTGAGGTGCTATACTCTAATTCTTTGATATAGCGAGCTGCATACTTTTCTACTGACTCTTTTGTAGTTGATTGACCTAGTCCTGCTATGTAGATTCCTGTTGGCATTGATTTATGTTAAATTGCTAAATTACGTTTGCCATTTCATTCTGATTACGGTGATTTTATTAAATTTTTTACGGTATTACCGTAACAAAAACTTAAAAAACACCGTAAATTTTTTCTAATTTCAATAGGTGTTTTGGCTATGTTAATTTTTATTAATCTAAAACACAATTTATAATTCAACAACTCCCAAGAGTCAAGCAACAACTTTTTTGTATTTATCCTTCCTTTTCTTATCTATTATTGGGAATGTAAAAGGTTATTCCCAAAACAATAAAGAACTTTTTATTTCATGGGACATAGGATCCCGACTTATGATTTTGATGCATAAGAATTTTATATTGAGGAGATAAGAGGTTTATATTTGGATTGTATTAATTTAAATCGGATTCAAAACTTAATTTTAAAATTATATTTGTTTTATATTATGGAATTACAAATCTTAATTAAATTTGAGAAACACGGATTAGAAATCTGCTCTATCGTTTTATTCACTAACCATTACAATTATAATAGCGACTTTCAGTAATGCCCGAAAGCCGCTATTGCTACAAACCGTTGTTGCAAGAGGTTTTTATTGTTTAGTTAATACCATATTGGCAGGAGTTTTGAAAGGTGTTGTGTCAAATGGATAACAATCTGCACCACCATTAAAATCTACTCTATTCCAAGTTAATTGTTCCACACCATTGTCGTTAGAATAAATTAAATTAACTTCTCCCGTAATTCTTCTTCCGCAAGGATTGTCACTAGGTTCACGAAAAAAAATATTAAAATTATTGTACATTGAACCAAAATCACTAGAAGCATATTTATCATTGGTAATATTGTAAATTTCAACACCATTTAGTTTGTATTGGTAATACCCTTTAATTCTATCAGCAAAAATTGTAATTTTTTTATTTCCTATTGGTGTTTCTCTGTGATAAGTTTGTTTGTAAAATTGTATTTTAAAATAATGAGTGCCATCATCAAAAACCCACGTACCAACAAAGTCGTTTAAAAAATTGTTTACATCTTTAAAATAAACATGTTTATTTTCATCAGCATTAAAAAAAGTTCCTAAAGGTTTCTCAACAATTGTTTGAGAAAAACTAGAAAGTCCGTATAATAATATTATTATTTTAAATATATTTTTCATTTTTGTAATTTTAAAGTTAAACGATTATTTTTTCTTCCAAGTATAATCTCCATTTGGAGTTGTAGGGTGTGGAGCAAAATAAAAATCAATACCCCATGCAAATGATTTTATAAAAGCACTAAAATTATTTAGTAGAAATTGATTGTATTCTGCGTCAGAACAAGTGCCACCACATTGATTTTGGGATTTTTTTATTACCTGTCTTATATATGCGTCTTTAAAAGCGTCAAAACTACCCTGATTTATTTGATATTCATTGTATAAATCTTGTAAATCTGCAACATTATTAACCCTTAAAGCATGAACACCACTTACTGAAACCATTATTGAAGTAATATTAGTGTTTTGAGGTGAACTTGGATTTAAATTTTGTTTATCAAGATAAAAGCCTACCATGCCTATGATATCTTCGGCACTAAATATTGGGTCTAAACCTGAATGGTGTTTATGTATTCTTATTAGAGGATTATACGTGCTAACTGGCGGAAATTGTATGCCATCAAAACCAGATGGCATTGGAAATGGTGTATATGTATCATCTGAATTTAAACTAAACTCAATTCCTTCTTCAGAGCCATTATTCAAATTAGATTTCATTTGGTCAATGGTATTTCTTAAAATGTTAGTACCATTTTCGTTTTGAGTTGTAATTTTGTTTAGTTCGGGTAAACTTAAATCAATTAAGTCTCCACCAGTTGTGATTGGAGTTGTTATGATTGGTGTATTTGTATTCGTACCACCTGTGTTATTACTTCCACCACCGCCTCCGCCACCTGTGTAACCTCCAGTATTACCACTAGTGCCACCAACACCAGATGTTGAGCCTCCACCTCCACCACCTACCCAAGCACAGTCTTCGGCACTAAGAACCCAAATACCAACATAATCTATACTACCTCCTGTTAAGTCACCTTCATCAGGAGGAACCATTGTAAATACCCATGTTTGAACACAAACCAATGTAGGTAAGCCTTCCGTTTGGTAATTATATGTAGAATACTGAACATTTCGATTTTGAATTTCCTCTTTACCTAAATTTTTGATTTCATCATATGTGATATCATAAGTAACAATTAGAGTTTCAAAATCTCCATTAGAATTACTTTTGAAAACAATATTTTCTAATTTATCCTCTGTGCCAGTTCTTCTTATTCTAAAGGTATAGGATTGACTTCCATCTTTTTCAATAAACATTCCGTTTTCATCATCAATATACAAATCATATTGTTCATTATAAACAAGTTTTGCCTGTGTATTTTGCTTGTTTTTAGACAATACAATTTCTTTAAAATCAGAAATAGGTTTTCTTACATTTTTGTGTTCAGGCTTTTGCATAATATCTTTGACAGATACTTTTTTGATTTTCATTTCAGATTTGTACTCAACAAAATCTTCTTGAACCTCGCAACTAAATAACATAAAAACCATGTTAAATAGTAGTAATTTTTTTAAAATTCTAATTTTTTTCTTCATTTTAAACGTTGTTTTTGGGTAATAAATTCTTTACTCTTATACTACTATTATGCAGTATGATTTTCAAAAAAATCTCTTGCAACTAGTGTATAACATCAATGATATATAACTTTTTAAGTGTTGATAGCTTTGAATATAGTTTATTTTTTTGTTGTTGATTTGGATGGTTTTAATGATGGTGTGTTGCCAGGTGTTTTTTTATTATCGCGTTGCCTTTGGTCAGGTTTTCCTGTTGAGGTTGCTATTCTTTTTGGACCTGGTTTGATTGCTTGAGTGTTCATGTTATTTGTATTTATTTATTTATAAGTAAGGATTATAGATCCATTGTTTTATAGTTCTTTTTGATATTTAATTATAGCTATTAGTAAAAAGATTTCATGTGTTTGATGTTGTCTTTTACTCCTTTTGTTAAGTTATAAGATAAAGAAATAAAGAATCCTGGAACATAATTTTTATCGGATACATTTTCAATTGTATATTGTTGTGGTACAATATCACCTTCCTGATAACCATTATTTAAAACAGGTAAATTTTTTATGGATAAACCCGAAGTTAAAGTAACTCTTTCATACTTACCAACTGTTAAACTTGGGCCTACAAAAAAGTTATCAAAGGTTAGAGATCCTTCATTAGCACTAACTCCTATGCCTATGCTAAATCCACAAGAAAAATGAGTTGCACTTCTTCGGCTAGCTGTAAAAAAACCTACAAAACTTGGTGTGAAAATAGGCTTGTCGTTTTTCATTATGACATTTTCATTGTTTTGATTCATTTTAACTGCGTACGAATATTTATCCGAATGTAGACTTCCTGCTACACCTAAGCTTACATCTAACCGAAGTCCATGTCTTACAAATTCTTTGTGCGAAAATTTTCTACTGTTGTCAATTAAATTATTATCTGTTTTTTTCTTTTTTATTTCTACATCAAATATTACGACATCTTGAAAAGGTTGTATTGGATGCGAAACATATTCAAAGATTAAATTTCTATTTTTGGTCTTCAATAGATTCTTCAATTGAATTAATTCATTTCTTAAGTTATCAAAATTAATTTTATTAATTTTTTCATTAATGTAATTGATTACAACGTTTTGATTATCACTAATATAATTAAGTTTCATCACACCACCATAATTGGTTGACTTTCCTAATTGTATGTTTGTTTTTATGGCATTGTATTCACTTTGAAATTGATTCACTAATAACGATATATCCTCTTTAATAATTTTATTATTTTCAAATTCAAGCACTATTGTCTCTAGTTTTGAATCATCTATTTGATCATTACTTGATAATAAAGGTTCATTAATAAGACTACTTATATGTAAATACTCTTTACTAAGGTTGAGCATTATGTAATATTTTTCTAAAATTTTTAAGTATAGCGTAGTTAGTTTTTTTTGAAGTTCAAGATGATTTGATATGTCTTCATCAATTTTATTTCCTACTTTAATGTTTTCGATTGAATCCAATGCTTTTTTTATATCTTCTTTATTAACTGCATTTAGAGGTAAGTTTGATTTTGAAGATAGTTCTATCATAAAATTATTGATCGATTTTTTTAATTCTTTATTTTCTTTTACAGTACCTTTGAAATCATCAACAACTACAGCTGTATAGGGTTGGATATTTGATTTATTGATATCCGAAGTATTTATTTGCTTTTCTAAATTTTCGATTTGCTCCTTTTTAAATAATTCCCTTAATCCCTCCATATTTGATACCCCAATAACTGAATCTTTTGCTTTTACCCTCACTTCATATGCCAAACGATTGATGTTTACAATTTTAAAAATAACAGGACTGTTGACAATAATTTTTTGATTATTCTTTTTAAAATATCCGCTTTTAAAATCATATTCAATAACATAAGTATTTGTTCTTCTTTTTCCCATTTTTCGATTTATAGAATCAGAAGTT
>JAHRWO010000140.1 GCA_019105125.1 Flavobacterium sp. | reverse complement strand
CCATAGGTCCCAACATATTAAAAAACGTTTTCACGCCTAATTCTTTTCGAATCGGACCCACATTTTTCATAGCAGGGTGGAAGAGCGGAGCGTGTAAAATAGCGATATTTGTTTCTTCAATGGATTTGGTTAAGAAATCAGAATCATTAGTGAATTTTACACCCATTTTTTCCATCACATTGCTTGAACCTGAAATTGAAGAAACACCATAATTTCCGTGTTTTGCGACTTTAATTCCTGCTCCAGCTACGATAAATGAGGCAAGAGTAGAAATATTGAAAGTATCTTTTCCATCGCCACCTGTTCCACACAAATCAATCGTGTTGTATGCGGATAAATCAATTGGAATACACAATTCTAATAAAGCTTCACGAAAGCCTGCTAATTCTTCAATCGTAATGCTTCGCATCATGTAAACCGTCATGAAAGCTGCAATTTGACTTGGATTATAACTTCCCGAAGAAATATTGACCAAAACATCTTTAGCTTCTTCTTTATTTAGGATTTCGTGTTGGATTAAACGATTTAATATATTTTTCATTTCATTTATTTTTAAATTGGACATAAATTGGGCTGTACTTCACTGATTTTGTGTTAATGAAGCAAGAAATTAAGCATGTATGTTGTTGCTAATTAATGGCTAAGCCAATTTTCTAAGATTTTTTTTCCATAAGGTGTTAAAACACTTTCAGGATGATATTGAACGCCTCGAATATCAAAATGTGCGTGTTTCATCGACATGATTTGACCGTTTTCATCAGTAGAAGTTACGATTAAATCGGCTGGAAGATTTTCATTAGAAACGACCCAAGAATGGTAGCGTCCCACTTCGAATTCGTTTGGTAAATCGTTGTAAATAAAGTCGTCTTCGGTTTTGGTAGCTTTAGTAGCGACACCGTGATACACTTTTTCTAAATTGGTTAAATTTCCACCAAAAACTTCTCCGATAGCTTGCAAACCTAGACAAACTCCTAAAATACTTTTTGTTGAAGCATATTTTTTGATAACGTCTTTCAATAAACCTGCTTCATCTGGAATTCCTGGTCCTGGCGAAAGTAGAATTTTATCGAATTTTTCTAACTCATTCAATTCAAATTCATCGTTTCTAAAAACGGTTACATTCGCATTCAAATCCTCTAAGTAGTGGACTAAATTGTAGGTAAAACTATCGTAATTGTCTATAACTGCTATTTTCATGATGTTTTCTGTCTAAATGTTTTCTGCTAAATCTAAAGCTTTTTGTAAAGCCCCTAACTTATTATACACTTCTTGCATTTCGTTTTCTTCGGATGAACTTTCTACAATTCCGGCTCCAGCTTGAAAATGTAACGTATGATTTTTACTCAAAAAAGAACGAATCATAATAGCGTGATTGAAATTACCTTCAAAATCTAATACTCCTATGGCGCCACCATAAAAACTTCGGTTGGTTTTCTCAATATTTTCTATTAATTGCATGGCTTTTACTTTTGGTGCTCCTGTTAATGTTCCTGCTGGAAATGTTTTGGCTACTAATTCCATAAAAGTATGATTTTCTTTTAATTTTCCGGATACTTTTGAAACTAAATGAATGACGTGAGAGAAAAACTGCACTTCTTTGTATTTTTCTACTTTCACATCATGGCAACTTCGGCTTAAATCATTTCTTGCTAAATCGACTAACATGACGTGTTCGCTATTTTCTTTACTGTCTTCTCCTAATTTTTTGGCTAATTCAGCATCTTGTTCGTCGTTTCCTGTGCGTTTAAATGTGCCTGCGATGGGATGAATTTCTGCAAAATTGTTTTTGATTACCAATTGCGCTTCGGGCGATGAACCGAATATTTTGAAATTGCCATAGTCGAAATAGAACAAATACGGTGAAGGATTGATGCTTCGTAAAGCACGATATACATTGAATTCGTCGCCTTTGAAATCTTGTGAAAATCTTCGAGATAACACCAATTGAAAAACATCGCCACGTAAACAGTGTTTTTTGGCTAACGAAACGTAGTTTTTGAATTCGTCATCGGTTAAGTTAGAAGTTCCGTTTCCTGATTTTTGAAACGAAAAAGAGGCAAAGTTTTTCGATTGTAATAATTGTCCGATTTCAGCGATATTGTTGTTACCATCAAAGCTATGACAGAATAAATAAGCTTCGTTTTTGAAATGATTAATAGCGATGATATTCTGATAAACAGCGTAAAAGATTTCGGGAATTTCGTTTTCTGTCGACTTTTTTGCAATTGATACTTTTTCAAAATATTGAATGGAATCATAAGCTAAATAACCAAATAATCCTTGTGTAATGAATTTAAAATCCGACTTTTCGGTTTCAAATTGATTAGAGAAATTTTCGATTTCTTTCGCTACGTTTACATCAGCATCAATAGGAATAATCTCTGAAAATCCATCTGGAAAATTCGTTTCAATTTTTTGATTTTCAACTTTTATGGAGGCAATCGGATTGAAACAGATGTACGAAAAACTGTTGTCATTCGCATGATAATCCGAACTTTCTAACAGAATACTATTCGGGAATTTATCTCGAATTTTTAAGTAAACACTTACCGGTGTAATAGTGTCGGCTAGAATTTGTTTGTAATTTGTATGTAACTTATATTTTCTCATTTGATTTGAATTTTTGGCAATAAAAAAAGGCTTGTCGTGATTGACAAGCCTTTTCTATGTATTTGGTTTTAAATTATACTATAGCAGGTTTCGCTCACGACGTTTGACGTAAGTTAGACCACCACCAAGTATTGTTTAAAATTGAAATCATGTTCTTAATTGTATGTTGCAAATATTTCTAATTAATTTTCGAATAAACAAATTATTTAATACAAATTTGGATATTTTGTTGGATTAGCCTCATTCATAATCGCATATACTTTCTCAAAAATGTCTTCTGCAGAAGGTTTTGAGAAGTAGTCTCCATCCGTTCCGTAAGCTGGTCGGTGTGCTTTCGATGTTAAGGTTTGAGGTGCGCTATCTAAATGTTTATAAGCATTTTGATTCTCTACAATTTCTTGTAAAATGTATGCACTTGCTCCACCAGGAACGTCTTCGTCAATTACTAACAAGCGATTTGTCTTTGCAACCGATTTCACAATATCGTGATTGATATCGAATGGTAATAACGATTGAATGTCAATAATTTCAGCGCTAATTCCAACCGATTCTAATTCGTTTGCAGCTTGTTCTACTAAGCGTAAAGTTGAACCGTAAGAAACTAAAGTAATGTCAGTTCCTTGTTTGATAGTTTCAACAACTCCGATTGGTGTTTTGAATTCGCCTAAGTTGGTTGGCATTTTTTCTTTCAAACGGTAACCGTTCAAACATTCAACCACTAATGCAGGTTCGTCTGTTTCTAACAAAGTGTTGTAAAAACCAGCGGCTTTGGTCATGTTTCTTGGAACTAAAACATGAATTCCTCTGATGGCATTGATAATCATTCCCATTGGAGAACCTGAATGCCAAACACCTTCTAAGCGATGACCACGAGTTCTAATGATTAACGGCGCTTTTTGACGACCCGCTGTTCTGTATTGTAATGTCGCTAAATCATCACTCATGATTTGAATAGCGTACAACAAATAATCTAAATATTGAATTTCAGCAATTGGACGTAATCCTCGCATTGCCATTCCGATTCCTTGGCCTAAAATCGTAGCTTCACGAATTCCTACATCGGCAACACGTAATTCTCCGTATTTTTCTTGCATGCCTTCCAAACCTTGGTTTACGTCACCAATATTTCCAGAATCTTCACCAAAAATCAACGTTTCTGGATATTTTGAGAAGATAGCATCGAAGTTGTCTCTTAATACCAAACGTGCATCCACATCTTCTGCAGTTGCATCGTAAGTTGGAGCTACTTCTTTCGTTTTTAAAACCGTTTTATCCGATTGCGAAAATAGGTGTGAACTGAATTTTGGTTGGATTTTCTCCGTATAATTTTCAATCCAAGTAGCTAAAGTAGCACGTGTATTTTCTTTGATAATCATGCGCAACACTTTACGGGCTGCCACTAAAATATCTTTACGAATTGGTTCTTTTATTGAAGCAACATCATTAGCGATTTTCTCAATAAAAACTTTGTTTTCACTTTGTGAAGCGATGGTATTTAGTAAACCAACTAATTCTTGTTGTTCTGCTTTGATTGGAGCTGTAAAGTTGGTCCAAGCGGCTTTTTTACCTTCTAAAACGTCTTTTTTAGCTTGATTATCAATTTCTTCTAATTCTTCTGAAGTAGCAATATTATTATCGATTAACCAAGTTTTCATTTTAGCTACACAATCAAATTCAGCTTCCCAAGCCAAACGTTCTGCATTTTTGTAACGCTCATGACTTCCAGAAGTAGAGTGACCTTGCGGTTGTGTTAATTCTTGTACGTGTACTAAAACAGGTACATGTTCTTCACGCGCAATTTGCGAAGCTTTTTGGTACGTTTCAACTAAAGCTGGATAATCCCAACCTTTAACTCGTAAGATTTCGTAACCGTTATTTTCTTCATCACGTTGGAAACCTTTTAAGATTTCTGAAATGTTTTCTTTTGTTGTTTGATGACGGGCGTGAACTGAAATTCCGTATTCGTCGTCCCAAACGCTCATTACCATTGGTACTTGTAAAACACCAGCAGCATTAATCGTTTCGAAGAATAAACCTTCTGAAGTAGAAGCATTTCCGATGGTTCCCCAAGCTACTTCGTTTCCGTTTTCGGAGAAGTTCGTTTGGTTGATACCAGAAACATTTCGGTATATTTTTGAAGCCTGAGCCAATCCTAATAAACGAGGCATTTGCCCAGCAGTAGGAGAGATGTCAGAACTCGAATTTTTTTGTTGGGTTAAGTTTTTCCAATTTCCGTTTTCGTCTAATGAATGCGTTGCAAAGTGACCGCCCATTTGACGTCCAGCACTCATTGGATCAAAATTAATATCGGTATGGCCATATAATCCAGCGAAGAATTGCTCGATATTCATAGCACCAATTGCCATCATAAACGTTTGGTCACGGTAATATCCTGAACGGAAATCTCCATTTTGAAACGCTTTTGCTAATGCTAATTGTGGCACTTCTTTACCATCGCCAAAAATTCCGAATTTGGCTTTACCAGTAAGCACTTCTTTTCTTCCAAGAAGACTACATTCTCTACTGATTCGGGCGATTTTATAATCGTTAATGACTTCTTTTTTGAAATCTTCAAAAGAAACTACTTCCGATGTTGTTGCTGTTTTCATAAGCCGTTTGTACGAAATTGATAATTCAACAAATTTAATTATTTAGCAGAATAAAACAATACTATGTTTGATAATTTTTTAATTATTATTAATTTATCAATAGATTTCGTTTTAAAAACGCAATGAATTTAAAAAAAAATGATTTTTATTTATGTAATTCTTAAAGATAGGGTTGAAATTATGCTAAAACCATTTTCTGGTAAATAATGAAATTAAAGTTTTGGGAGCAAGAGTAACTACAAAACGAATTTTTTCGCCATAATTATAGGAATTTAATTCAAAACCATTGGATGAATAAACTGGGAAAAACAGTTCAAAATAATCAGGTACTAAATTGAAATGGATACCAGAATCATAAACAAATTTTGCATTTGAATATTGATTTTTCAAAACTCCCATATCTCCATACACTTGAATCCAACTCCAAATATTAAAGGTTCCGTTAATTGTTGTCATCCATTGATTTGCAAAGCGACTATTTAATTTTGATTTAAAACCTCCTTCGGCATAAACATACTGTTGACTAAATATTCCTGTTGTTTCACTTCTTCCCAGTAAATTATAATCGAACATATAATCGTTTGGTCGGTCTAAACTAAAGCTAAAAAAATCGGAGTTGGTACTTCTAAACATAATAGCTCCAGCGAAAAAGCGTAAACTGATTTGTCGATTATTCTCGAATAATTTTCTAAAATGAATTTCAGTTCCAATTTTTCCAAACGAACTCGACAATTGAAAATCGTTTAAGATGGAAAAATGTTTTGTAGCTTCGGTTTGTATATTTCCATATTTTAAATTAAAAATGTTGTAGTTTTCAGTTTTTGTGTCGGTGGTAAATTCGGACTTATCTCTATTTACATATACTTGGCGGACAATTATAAATTCGTTTTTGTTTGTTCTTAAGTTTTCATCACGAAATCTAAATTGAACCATTGGGATGAAAGTACTGTAAAAAGCATCTTTTGTATAATGAAAACGACTTCCTGTTGCCATATATCGGATTGCATAAAGTTTTCCTTTTTCTCTAACGTTGTCTTCTACTACTGTAGAAAATTTCCCCACTAAAGTTCCTGTATTTGTAGAAAACATGGGTGAAGCACTAAAAGTGAAAGGTTTATTTAAAATGGATTTATTATTGAATCGAATACCAGGTGCAATTCCATCATAAATGTTAAACTCAGCCTCGGGAACAAAAAACAATTGGTTAAAGTTTGGTTCCTCTAAATCTTTGAAAAATAGAAATTTAAAAGGTCTATTATTTAAAAAAACAGTGTTTAATGATTTCCAGTTGTTTCTCAAATTGTATTCTGGAACTTCATTGTAGTAGTTTAAAGAAAGTTTGTCAGCATCGAAACGCGGAACTATAATTGTGGAATCAGTTGTAATATTAGTTATCCAAGATTTATGAATTACTTTGTTTTCTTTAACGTGATAGAGTGAAATAGGTACGTTTGTTCCTGTTTTGTTGATGATATTTATGGATAATGAATCTTTAGTTTTGGTAACTTTTCCAAATTTATAATCAATTAAATCTCTAGTTTCAATGACCGTTCTGAAAAACCAATCGATATTTTTAGGACTATTTTTTAACAATACAGTTTCAAATTGTCGTGAATTTGTCCCAAACAATTGATTTTCTTGAATGTACTCTTTTATTGTGTTTTGAACAATTTGGTTTCCGATGTAGCTATCCAGATATTTAAAACTTAATCCTGCTCTGTATTTGCTAGCAATTTGTTCGTTGAATTTTATCAGTTTATTCTTTGGTTCATTTAATGGTTGATCAAGATTTTTTCGAGCCATTAACATATATAAATAATTGTACTGCTGATTAAAATCAAGATTAACGAAATTATAAGCTTTTAAAATTTTTAAAGCTGCTATGTTACCTGTCATTTTAAGATTTGGAAAATATTCCTCCACATATTGCATCATAAGAAATACCTGAATGCCATCGTAAATCCAATAATCTTGCCTTTGATTTAGATTCAGATTTTCTTTTAGATAATTGTTTAAATATGTTTTTAAAAACTTTAATTCAAACATTAATTCATCTGAAAATGGACTTAAGAAACTAGGTAATTGGTTTAAACCGTAAAAAGGTTGACGAAGATAATCTTCGTTAGAAATTAAAATTTTTGAAGTTAAAGGAAATCCTAATTTTGATAAAGTAAATCGAGTAATTCTATCAAAAATAATTGCTTTATCAATTTCATTAACTTTAGGTTCAATTATACCACAACTAACTTCTATTATTTCATTTTTATATGATTGATATGTTTTTTGAGGTTCAATAGCAATAACAATTTCACTTTTGTTTTTTGAGTTAAATGATACTTTTTTTAAAGAGCTTTCTTCGTTAGTAACTATTTCATTTAAATTTGATGATAAAAAATAGTTTTTGGGTAATTCAATTTCAATTTCAAAGTCGGAAAAGGCGTTAGGAATATCGTCTAAATTTTCATTACTCTGTTCTACAAATTGTTTGTTTTCGTATCGTGCAGGGTTTAAATGCCAATTTTTTAATAACCAACTGCCATCATTGTTATATCCGTATTTTGTAAATTTTGCATCTGGAATTTTTACTAAATAGGTTAAGTTAAAAGTTGCTTTTGAGCAAGGTAAAATAGGTTTGTTGAGTTCTAATTTTACTAAATCAATTTTATTTTTTGGTCTACTCCAAACAATCGATTGATAATCTGTATCAATTATATTTTTGATTCTTGTGTAACCACGTTCGTCTTCCTTAGCTAAATGAAAAGAACGAATGAACTCATCAGAGAATTTTTTTGCTAAAGCTGATGATTTAGAAGAAAAGGCGTTGTTCCAATCGTTTAAAATTATATGTTTGATAGTATCATTACTGGTATTATTGTAGGTTAAAATTTGATTTACTAAAATTGTTTTGTCCTCTGCATTAATTCGAACCAACATTTTTGATGAGTGTTGTGAATATATTACAGATGAAATCAGTAAAAATGTTATTTTGATGATAATTTTCAACCTTGAGAATATTTAGATTTAGGTGATTTACAAAGTAAGTAAAAAGTTTATGATAACAGCAAAATTAAAATTCTTTTGTGTAAATATGTCTTAAATTGTGTCTTAACGTTGTTAAATTCGTGTGTTTTAGAATTTTAATTGTTATTTTTGTTAAAAATTAAATTTATGCCCCCTAAGTACTATTCCCTGTTAATCCTTTTTTTTGGATTTTATTCATTTGGACAAAATATAGTGATTAATGAAATCGACTCTGATACTCAGGGTTCTGACCAGTTAGAATTTGTGGAATTGAAGTCTACAACCCCAAATTTTTCATTGGATGGTTATGTCTTAGTTTTTTACAATGAAACCAATTCCTCGTGTTATTATGCTCTAGATTTAGATGGATATTTTACTGATATAAATGGAATTGCTCATTTTGGAAATAATCAAGTAACACCATCTCCTAATGGAATAATTCCAAATAATAGGATTCAAAACGGTCCAGATGTTGTTGCCTTATATTTGGGAAATGCTTCAGATTTTCAATTTGTATCTCAGCCTGGAACACTAGCTACAACCACAAATTTAGTGGATGCATTGGCTTACTCTAATAGCAATACAGCACCAAGTGATTTAATGGCTACTTTGGGTATTTCTGTTTTTACTAATGAAAATGTCACTTCAAGTGTACAAACTCATTCTATTCAAAGAAAAAATGATGGTACTTTTGAAGTTAAATTACCAACTCCAGGAAGAAATAATGATGGAACAGGAGTTAGTCTAAATTACATCTCGGTTTCAACTTCAATTCCAGTAATTACTGAAGGTGATAGTTTTAACTTTATATTTACTACAAGTCAACCTGTTCAAAATGAAACTTTAATTTTGAATTTTACGTTGAATAATGGCAGTTTTAATATGAGTGATTTCTCAGGAGGATTAACCGTTTCAATTCCTGTTGGGCAAACCACAGGTCAAACAGGTATAATTTTATTAAATGATGGTTTAGATGAAGGAGATGAAGAAATGAAATTAGTTTATCAGCCTTTACCATTTGGATATGTTGCAAACAATAATAATATTATCTACAGAGTTTACGACGCAAATTATGTGGTTCAATCTTATGGAACTCCAATTAATCCAACTTATGGGTTAGTTACACCAACAATTCCAACGGGGTATTATGATTCATTAGAAGGATTGTCAGGAAATGCTTTAAAGCAAGCGCTTCAAGATATTATTGCTAATCCAGCAGTTGTTCGTGCTCATAGTTATGGAGATATTTGGGAAATTTTACAAAGTGCAGATGTGAACCCTGCAAATAGTAATCAAGTTTGGATGCATTATGTTGAAGCACCTAGAGCCAAGTTAGATAGACAAACCGAAAGTAGTGGTATAGGGAAATGGGTTAGAGAGCATGTGTTTGCTCAATCAAGAGGTGGTTTTTCTGGTGGTACCTCTTCTACGGCTGATGGTATAAATGTTTGGTTGCCTACAAATGCAAATGATATTCTTTCGGCTCATGCTGATGCCCATCATATTCATGCTGAAGATGGATCAGAAAACGGAGTTAAAAGTAATCGAGATTTTGGTTCTGATTATAATGGACCTCCTACTACTCAAGGCAAATGGAAGGGCGATGTAGCACGAGCATTATTTTATATGGTTGTACGATATAATGGGTTGAGCTTAGTTAATGGAAATCCACCAGACGTATCAAATAATATGGTTATGGGAGATTTAGCATCATTATTGTCATGGCATACTTTAGACCCTGCTGACGATTTTGAAATGAATCGCAACAATTATATTTATACTTGGCAAATGAATCGAAATCCGTTTATCGATCATCCTAGTTTAGCAGATTATATTTTTGGATCGAATTTTGGCCAACCTTGGTCAGCTACTTTATCAACTCAAACTCCTTTTGAAAATAAGGTGGCGGTTTATCCTAATCCTGCTTCAGATTATCTAATTGTTTCTGGTTTAGAAGGGACTTCAAAAGTTGAAATTTATACGGTTACGGGACAATTAGTTCAAACGGAAAATTTTGATAACGAAACCCGCATCAAATTAGATTTGAATACAGGTATGTACTTGGTTAAAGTTACAAATGGGGTTCAAACTTCTACTAAAAAAATCATCGTAAAATAACCTATTTTTAACTTTTTTAGTGATGTTAAAAAATGTTAAAAATTACTTTTGATGTAATTTTTGGCAGTATTATTGGTTTTTACATTTTAAAACTATTAAATTTAATAACAATGGAAACTATTAAAAACAGAATAGCAACGCTTTTTGGAGTATTAATTTTAGTATTTATGTTGGTTGTGCCAACAGACGTTTTTTCACAAGGACCACCACCATGGGCTCCTGCTCATGGCTATAGAGCAAAAACAAGACATATTTATTTCCCTGACCAAAATATGTATTATGACATTCAAAAAGGAGTTTATATTTACTTTAATAATGGAAAATGGGCAGTAAGTGTAAGAGTTCCTTCAATTTTTGTAGGTATTAATTTAGGAAGAAGCACTCAAATAGAATTGGACTTTTATTGAGATAGGCCACAACGATACAATTATTCCCATAAAACAAAATACAAAGTAAAAAAGCACAAATCTCATAAACACCACCACCAGAATCATCATCACCATAAAAAAGGGAATGATAATGGAAATAATGGGAGAGGAAATGGTAAATAAAAAAAGGGGCAGATTTTAAATCTGCCCCTTTTTATTTATATTCCAGCTATTTCTTTTAATTCTTTCACAAAGCGTTCGGCTAAAACATCGGCTTCAGTTTGTGATGGTGCTTCCGTGTAAATTCTAATAATTGGTTCTGTGTTTGATTTTCTTAAATGCACCCATTCGGTTGGGAAATCAATTTTTACTCCATCAATGGTTGAAATATTTTCCGATTTATATTTTTCAGTTAATGTAGTTAAAACATTATCAACATCGATTTGAGGAGTTAACTCGATTTTGTTTTTACTCATATAATATTGAGGAAAACTTGCTCTAATTTCAGCAACCGTTTTGTCTTGGTTAGCTAAATACGTTAAAAACAAAGCAGCACCAACTATGCTATCTCTTCCAAAGTGCGATGAAGGATAGATAATTCCACCATTACCTTCACCACCAATGATTGCGTTGGTTTTCTTCATTAATTCCACAACATTTACTTCTCCAACAGCACTTGCTTGATACGTTCCGCCATGTTTTTCGGTAATATCACGTAAAGCACGAGAAGACGACATGTTGGAAACTGTATTTCCTGGAGTTTTCGATAAAACAT
>JAHRWO010000091.1 GCA_019105125.1 Flavobacterium sp. | reverse complement strand
TTGCTAATTCTTCGTCTTTGATATTATCAGAAAGCACTTTAAAACGTTCGCAGCTTCTGGCTTCAATCATGGCAGCAAACAACATGCGCTCCACAATCAAATGCTTTCGATTTCCAGGTTTCATAAACTTGAATAAGTCGTTTACATAACTGTCTTTTCGTTCTCGCCCTAATACCCAACCACGCGCTTTGATAATCTCATGCACTTGCTCAAAATGATCCATTTCTTCTTTGGCAATCTTCGTCAACTCGGTAGTAATTTCTGTGAACTCAGGCAACATATTGATTAACATAATGGCGTTAGAAGACGCTTTCAATTCGCACCAAGCATGATCGGTTAGAATTTCTTCTAAGTTTCCTTCGGCGATGTTAGCCCATCTTGGGTCGGTTGGTAATTTTAAACGAAACATATTTTCAAGTAAAAAGTGAAAAGTAAAAAGTGAAAAGTTGATTTTGACAACTTTAAACTATTCCTTAAACCAAATTAATAGTGCAAAATTATTGTATTTATAGTGAAATTCCTAAATTAGAAACATCCCAGTGCTTTTGAACATTATACTTGATATGTCCCTTATCAATTTCCAACGGACAATCGAAGTTATTCGTATACAAACCACCTGTTCCTAGACCTTGTGGCATTGGATTATTTAAGGTGAATGTGAATTGGGTGATTGCATTCAATCCAATATTACTTTCCAAAGCTGAAGTAATCCACCAACCGATATTTAAACTTTCGGCAATCGAAATCCATTCTAATGTTCCTTTGAAACCACCGACTAAACTTGGTTTTAAAATGATGTATTGGGGTTGAATTTCTTCTAGTAATTTTCGTTTTTTCTCAATTCCAAAAACACCAATTAATTCTTCGTCTAACGCGATTGGAAAAGGCGTTTGTTGACAAAGGATTTTCATCTCTTGAATTTGATTGGCTTTAATTGGTTGTTCTATACTATGTAATTCAAATTCATTTAATTGATTCAATTTACTTAAAGCTTCATTCGAATTAAAAGCACCATTAGCATCTACTCGAATTTCAATGGTTTTAGCATCAAAATTTTGACGAATGAATCGCAACAAACCTAATTCTTTTTCGAAATCAATCGCTCCAATTTTCAGTTTTATACACGAAAATCCTTGTGCTAATTTTTCTTCGATTTGGGTTTTCATAAAGTGCTCCTCGCCCATCCAAACCAAACCGTTGATTAACATATTCTTTTTACCAGTTGTAAAATCAGAAGGAAATAAATCGAAAGGTGTTTTCGATTGCAACGACAAAAACGCCATTTCCACTCCAAACTGAATCGAAGGAAATTCCATTAATTCGTCCCACAATTGGTCTTTCCCTAAATGAATATTTTGGCAAACCCATTGCAGTTTTTCTTCATAATCGGGTCGGTCATCAACAGATAAGGTTCGTAAAATACCACACTCTCCTATCCCGATTTTACCCTTTTCTTCCAAGATTAAAAACCAAGTTTCTTTCTCCGTCATCACCCCGCGAGAAGTCCCGCTTGGACGTTTGAAATTGAGGATGTATTTTTTGTAGGTTGCTTTCATATTCAAGTACAAGTGCAAATTCAAGTACAAATTTCAAAGTTTGAAGTTGTTTTTTGTACTTGAAGTTGTTATGGATAAATTATTCTAAAACTCTCAAGATTTTCTTGAAATTATCTGTTGGTAATCTGTGTTTTTCAAAAGCTGTGAAATCCGATTTGGTTTGTGTTATCCAGGTTTTTCCGTTGGATAAGCTTTCGTAAGCGTATTTTTTATGAATGGCTTTGGCTTCTGAAATTCTATCGGTAAACAAATACACATGGGCTAAATTCAACTGAAAATGAATTTCAGATGGATTTAATTTTAAACCTTTGTTGTAGATTTCTTCGGCTTTTGTGAATTGTTTAGAACACAAATAATAATCTCCTAAAATGCGATAATCGATATAAGTTGCTCTGTTTTTTGCAAACATTTCGGTTGAAATAATCGAAATGGCTTCTTCATAATTTTCTTTTTGAAAAGCCAAATTTGATTTCTCACGGATGATATCGTAATACGCTTTTACTTCACCCGTTTCTTTTAAACTTTCTTCTGTAAGTTTTTCAATAGCGCTGTTTTTCTCTACAGCTAAAAGTTGAGCATATTCTCTATACGTGTACTTTTTGCTACTATTTTCAATAAAAGCAGCATAAAAAGCCTCTTTTTTTGTCAGTTTTGAAACAACTGAAAGTTTTTTAGCAAGAGTTAAAATTTCATTTTTAGTAGTTTTATCCCAACCTCTACTCGCTTTATAATCGACCCAAGGCACAACTTCTAAAACAATTTTTTGTTTCATCACCCAATTTTGGCTTTCAAATCCGAACCACAAATTAGGTAAATTGGTCAAGCATAACGAAGAAGACGAAATCAACTTGGCATCTTTGTTTACCTTTTCTTTTTGTTCCCAGCACGCTCTATCAGTTTTACCCTCTTTTAGAAACAAATTAGCTGCATTTGCTTCTTGAAACAAAGCAAACGTACATTTATCATCACCTGAAATAGCCGAAGTTAAATGAATAGCACCAGCCGTTCCTTGACTAATTCCCGTAGGATCAGGAATGGCTTTCAACACCGAAACCAAACTCGAAGTTAACTTTTGATTTTCATCTAAAACCGTTACTCGATAAACGAATTCGGTGGTTCCAACAGGTAAATCTTCTGTTTTGATTAAAGCGCGTTTTCCGGCTGAAAGTGTTATTTCTTTTGTAGTAGCACGTTCTTTATCCCAAAAACCATCTTTCTGAGCATAAATTGAGCTTGAAAACAATACGGCGGATACGAAGTAAACTATTTTATTCATTATGATTTTTTAATTTAAACACGAATTACACAAATTTTCACCAATAAGAAAAGTAAAAAAGTATGTATCTATGTGTTTAATACATTCAATTTTTATACCAAATTTACAATTCGATACTTGCTCCAATTTCTAATAGCATCAAATCTTTTCCTTTATCGAAAAATTTGCGTTTGGCTTCCTCATGATTGATTTCGATATAACCAAACGTATCAAAATGATAGCCTAACACTTTATCGCATTGTACAAAATCAGAAGCAATAATAGCATCTTC
>JAHRWO010000068.1 GCA_019105125.1 Flavobacterium sp. | reverse complement strand
TGTTAGCTTCAATTAATGCCATTTCTGGATTAACTTCTAAAAAATTATTTACTGATAAAGACTTACGTTTGTCTTTATTCACCTTAATTATTTGCCACATTCAATTGTTAGTAGGTTTAATTTTGTATTTTGTTTCTCCATTAGGTTCAGCTCAATTAGGAAACATGAAAGACGCTGCAATGCGTTTAACTTCGTTAGAACATCCATTAATTAATATTATTGCCTTAGTATTAATCACAATCGGATGGTCAAAACACAAAAAAGAAGAAAGTAATAACGGAAAATTCAAAAAGATTGCCGTTTTCTATACATTAGGTTTAGTGTTAATCTTATCAAGACTTCCTTGGGCTAACTGGTTCAACTAGTCTTTGGTACAGTATTTGGAAATAGGTTTACAAAATCAATAAATTATGAAGAAAAATATCTTAATAATATCTTTTGTATTACTTATTACTGCATTAGTAAGCTTTTCTAATGAAACTAATTCAGGTTTCGTTAGAAAAGCTTCTTTAAATGATACCGTTAAGAAAAAAGATTCGCTTCAACTTTTAGATTCGATAAAAAAAGCAGATTCTATTAAAGTTGTCGATTCCTTATCCAATCTAAAAACCAAATTATACAAGAAAAACGTAGAAGCTTCGCATTATTCCGATAAATTAAACGGAAGAAGAACGGCAAGTGGACAAGTTTTTAGCAACAAAAAATACACGGCAGCGCATAAAACGCTAAAATTCGGTACTAAAGTAAAAGTCACTAATTTAGCCAATAACAAAAGCGTTATCGTAACCATCAACGATAGAGGACCTCATACTAGAGGAAGAGAAATCGATTTGGCAAAACGCCCATTTTTAGATATTTCTCACAATAACGGTCGATCGCTTTTGCGTGTGAGTTTAGAAATCGTAGAGTAATTATTTCAATTTACTTCCTTTTGAAGCCCACCAAGGCACGGTTTCCACAACTAACCTTCCTGCTTTTACTGCTGGGTCAAGATTAGCCAAACTATCTGCTTCTTTCATGGTTTCAGTATTAAAAAGTAAAAATCCTGAAATCGTTTCATGTTTATCAGACGGACCAGCAATACTAATTTTATTAGTTTTCGCTAACCAATTGATATGTTCCATGTGTTTTTTCTGGATTTCGGCCGCTTCTTCCTTCGAATGTTCGCGATTAGGGCCTTTTTTTAGCATGACTAAAAAATATTTCTGCATCACATACGTAGTATCGCCTTCTTTGTAGTTAAATGTTTCGTGATTGGTTTTAGGTTTGTCGGGATAAATTACGGTATTTGAACCGCAAGCAAATAATAAAGCTAGTGCAAATGTTCCAAAAAGTGCTTTCATTTTACCAAGATTTAAAAGGATAATTGCTCAAATAAGCATTGTAATAACGTTCGTCAGAAGTGACTTCTTTTCCTAACCAATTCGGTTTTTCAAAAGATTCAGTTTCTGATTGTAGTTCAATTTCTGCCACGATTAAACCTTCGTTTTCACCTGCAAAAACATCAACTTCATACGTATGTTTCCCCATAGGAACTTCGTAACGAATTTTATCAATAGCGCCTTTTTCACAAAGTAGTAACAAGGCTTCAGCTTCTGAAATGGAGATTTCTTTTTCCCACTCAAAACGACTCATGCCCGATTCGTTTCCTTTGCCTTTTATGGTTAAAAAACCTTTGTCACCTTTGATTCTAACTCTAACGGTTCGCTCGGGATTCGAATTCAAATAGCCTTGTACAATTCTAAACTGAGCTGTACTTTCCGAGATAAAATCGGTTGATATGACTAAAAATTTGCGCTCTATTTCTGTCAAAATTTAATATTTTTTTAGGCTTCTAAATTACTAAAAAATACTTTCTCTTTGTATCTTTACGAATCTATGACCAAAATTATGAATTTATTTACAAGCAAAAATCATCTTTCTCCCGATGTAATTCTTAAGAAATACTTTAACGAATTGCAGTTGTGGCGCAACGAAGAAAACGAAATTGATATTTTAGTTCAATTGGTAAACGCTATTCGTCCAAGAAATCCAAAAAAACCAGAACAAATAAGCCTTTTTCCTGTTATCGAATTTTTTACAAATAACGATGAGGAACGAATCAACTTTGTAGCGTATTTGCAAACGGTTTTACAAAGCAAAAATTTCGACGCCATTTTAACTGATGCCGGAATTCTTCAAGATACCGATTTCTTCTACGAAGTTAAAAAGCGTGTTTTTGCAAAAGTTTTACCCTATCAAGCGCCAAAAGATACCTTACAATATGTTTTAAATCAGGTTTTTTATGTGGATTCTGATCCGGTTTGGATTAATAAAATTCCAAAATCTGAGTTAGAAACGCTTTTTGAATTGTTTCAATTTGAGACGATTTATGAAAACGTTGCGGTCAATTCGCCTTTGTATGAAGTGATGCAAGCCATCAATTTGCTTTCCCAAAGAACCAGCGGGAAAGCCCTAGAATCTGACGTAATGAAAATGGTGCCTGAATATGCCGGTTTGGAAAGTCCGTTTGCTGCTTTTGAGAAAGAATTGTATGCTATAGAAAATACCATTCGAAATAAAGAATCGGAATTTTATACGACTTCTTCTGACATCAATTACAAGCAGTTGCTGGTGTTGTATAAACAATGTAACGAATTTGTCGAGAAAGCCTTTCAAAACTCTTCTAAATACGGAATTTCACTACGTGTGAACCAAAACTTATTGCGCATCAAACAACAATTGTATCGTGTTGGCGTTTTGATGCCGCTTTTGGTAGTCGATAAACCCGAAGACAAAAAAGCAAAATCAATTGAATGAGCGATAAAACTGATTAAATACAATTGTTTAAAAACCAACGTTAGAAAG
>JAHRWO010000062.1 GCA_019105125.1 Flavobacterium sp. | reverse complement strand
TCGAATTATATCAAAAGTTTTGCTCTGATTTTTCTGTTTTTCACCACTATTGTTGAAAATTTACAACAGTTGAATGCGGAAGTAATTGATGAAGATCAAGTGACTAATTATTTAGATACTTTACCTGTTTATACTTCTGTTTTTATTGTCATTGGTTTTTTTATTACCTTGATTTTACTGGTGAATTTAGTTCGAACGATTCTCAAATATTTCGATTTCACTATTCAGAAAAGCAAACAAGCTATCATTTTGTCTTACGGATTACTTTCGACAAAAAACACCTTGTTGAATCCAAATAAAGTTCAAAAAATTAAAGTTACTCAAAACTACTTTCAAAAGAAATTGGATGTAACCACGATTGGCATACATCAAGCCTCAAGTGATGCAGAGAAAGTAAAAGAAAAAGACCAAATTGAAGTCCCAGGTTGTACTGAAAACGAACGCGATGCTATTCTAAAATTGTTATTAGGGCAATTACCTCAAAAAGGAACGATGTATTTGCCGAATTGGAGAAAATTAGCGGTGAATACGTTTTTCTTTTTATTAGTTCCAATAGTCGTAACCTTATTCCTAAATCACAAAACGGATTTTGTAGCTTGGAACGATTGGTTCATGTATACAGCTATTTTTTCTGTTTTCGCCGGAGTGATGCTTTGGTTTTCGTTTAAAAATTACAAACTTTTTGTTTCCAATGATTTCATCATCAAACAAAATGGCGCTTGGGATATTGATACAACAATTATAGAACCCTATAAAATTCAAGCTATAGAAACCCAACAATTTTTTTGGCAAAAAGCAACGAATATCGGTTCGGTTACGCTATCAACTGCAGGAGGAACCGTAAGTTTTACCACAGGAAATTATTCCGAAATTAAGCAATTGGTTAATTATTGGTTGTATCAAGTGGAAACTTGGGAAAAGAATTGGATGTAGTGGAGTTGGAAGTAGGAAGTTAGAAGTTAGAAGTTTTGAGATGGCAGATTGGAGATTGGAGTAGGAAGTTGGGAGTTTGATATTATTGACTTAGTTTTGTTATTCCGCCGAAGTAGGAATCTCCTACGAAGTAGGCTCACATTAGAGCGAAGCGAAAACCATTGCTCTTGAACTTGAACTTGCCCTTGAACTTGATTTTAATTAAAATAATTAAATAATTAAATAATGAAACACTGGATACAAGCCGCACGATTACGAACTTTACCACTTTCCGTTTCTGGAATTATTGTAGGAAGCGCTTATGCCTATTATCAAGGATATTCCGATTGGAGAATTGTGGTTTTGGCGTTATTAACTACGTTAGGATTACAAGTATTGTCCAATTACGCCAACGATTACGGTGATGGCGTAAAAGGAACCGATGCAAATAGAATAGGCGAAAAACGTTTAGTAGCAGCCGGAGTTATCACAGCCGAGCAAATGAAAAAAGCGGTAATTATTACAGCATTTCTGACTTTCATCATTGCTCTGTTATTGATTTATGTAGCTTTTGGAAAAGAGAATTTCGCCTTAAGTTTGATATTTATCTTATTAGGAATCGGTTCTATCGGAGCAGCTATTAAATATACGGTTGGAAAAAGTGCTTATGGGTATAGCGGTTTTGGCGATGTGTTTGTGTTTATTTTCTTTGGATTGGTTTCGGTAATTGGTTCTAACTTTTTGTTTACCCATTTTATCGATTGGAAATTATTTTTACCCGCAACAGCCATCGGATTATTAAGTGTAGCTGTATTGAATTTGAATAATATGCGCGATATTGAAAATGATAAAATCGCTGGAAAGAATACGTTGGTAGTGAAAATGGGATTAGAGAATGCGAAAAAATATCAGTACTTTTTAATCATCACAGCAACAGTATTATTTATGTTTTTTGAAGTTCTTTTGAACCTCCAAAGTTTAGTAGTAATTGTTTGTTTTGTTTTGTTTACAAATCATATTTTCTTTGTTAAGAAGAATAGTATTCCTAAAGAGTTTGATTCACAATTAAAAGTTGTCGCTCTAGGTACTTTCATTATTAGTTTACTTTTTTTTATAAATGTGGTATTTTTAACTAATTGGATAAAAAATACTTTTTACTAATCACTAAAATAAAATCTATGAAAATCACATTTTACGGACACGCTTGTATCGGAATTGAACTTAACGAGGTTCACATTTTAGTTGACCCCTTCATTTCAGGAAATCCAAAGGCTTCTCATATTGATATTAATACGTTGAAAGCCGATTTTATATTATTAACACACGCGCATCAAGACCATATTTTAGACGTAGAGGCGATTGCTAAACGTACCGAAGCGGTTATTGTTTCTAACTACGAAATTGCTTCACATTACGGAAACAAAGGTTTTAATTACCATCCTATGAATCACGGTGGAAGTTGGGATTTTGAGTTTGGAACCGTGAAATATGTAATTGCGTTACACACTTCTTCTTTTCCTGATGGAAGCTACGGCGGTCAACCTGGCGGATTTGTAATCGAGGGCGAACACAAAAACATCTACATCGCAGGCGATACCGCTTTAACTATGGATATGAAACTAATTCCAATGCGTACCAAGTTAGATTTAGCGATTTTACCTATTGGCGATAACTTCACTATGGACGTTGAAGATGCTATTATTGCTTCTGATTTTGTACAATGCGATAAAGTATTAGGCTATCATTTTGACACCTTTGGTTATATCGAAATCAATCACGAAGACGCGAAACGCAAGTTTTTCGACAAAGGAAAAGACTTGATGTTATTAGAAAT
>JAHRWO010000022.1 GCA_019105125.1 Flavobacterium sp. | reverse complement strand
TCAACCGCTTCTTCAGTACCTACACGTTGAATAGTGTTGATGATGATTTTTTTCGCTTCTTGTTGCGCTGTCATTTTTGCTTCTTCCACAGTATCTTGGATGAATGACATAGCGTTTGTTTTGGCTTCCGCTTTTAAACTTTCTACCAATTGATTTTTAGCATCTTCAGCAGATAATCCAGAAATAGCTTCTAGTTGCTCTACTTGACTTCTGTGAAGTTTGTCAATTTCTTGTTGTTTCTTGTCTAAATATTCGATTTTATTGTTGTAATCTGCAATTTTAGCTTCTGCTTCGTCTGCAGCTTTTTTAGCTCTTGCTAATTCATTTGAAACTTGTGATTCTTTGTCGCGAGTTCTTTTTTCGGCTTCTGCCATTTTTTTATCGCGCGCTAAAATTACTTGTTCGTGTTCCGCTTTTAATTCTAAAAACTTCTCTTTAGCTTGAAGAATTTTATCTTTTTTTGCTGCTTCAGCTTCTGTTTTAGCGTCTTTTAAAATCGAAGCTGCTTCTTTTTTTGCATTTTTAATTAAGTTAGAAACATTGCTTTTTTCTAAAAATTTCGCAATTCCAAAACCTCCTGCAATACCGACAACAATTCCAATTATTATACTTACTATATCCATATGTTTGTTAAAAAATTATATAAAAAAAAGCCTACATTAGGGGTTTGTATAAACTCGGTTATACAAGATTTGAGCTAACCTGCAGTTCAAACTTCCCACTGAAGGGCTTGTTATAGTTGCAAAGATTCACTCGTTTAATTTGTTAGTGTTGAGTTTATCAAATATATACTAATGTAGGCAGTATCTTTGTTTATTATGTAAGAACGTATTTATTTTGAGAGTAACTCACTCAGTTTTTTATCCAAATTTTGTAATCTGGTAATGTTGCTTTCATTATCTTGAGAATTGTTGATTTGTTTTTGTTCTACTTGAGCTGCAAACTGCAAAGCACACATAGCTAAAACATCTTGTTTATCTCTTACGGCATAACTTTGTTCAAACTGTTTAATCATAGCATCTATTTTTTTAGAAGCACTTCTAAGTCCTTCTTCTTGCGACGGATCCACAGTTAAAGGATACACGCGATCTGCTATTGATATTTTAATTTTCAGTTTTTCACTCATGAGCTTTCTAATCCGAAAGTTGGGCTATGCAATAATCAATTTCTCTGATTAATGAATTTATTTTGAGTTTTGTTTCTCGTTTATTTTCTTCACTGCCTAGTAATGAATTTACCATTTTTAGAGTATCTAATTGCTTCTTCAAAGTTTCTATTTCACTTGATTGCAGTTGTTGATTTTTTTTAGAAAGCAACAATTCTTCTTGCAACTCTTGGTTTTTCTTTTCAAGCTGAACTACTTTTTGGTTGAGCTTAAAAAATTTAACTTCGAGAGAATCAATTAATTCAGATAATCCATTCATTAATGATAATTTCATTTCATTATTTCACAAAGTTAGCATTAGTAATCAAAAATAGCAATACTTTTTCTTAAATTTTGTGAATAAATTTTTATTATTTCTAACTATTTGATTTTTAATCAATTCAATAAGGTATGGTTTTTGTTTACTTTATATAAAAATATTTTATTATTTTAGCCCTAAACACCAGCAGTATGAAATTTGTATTAGCCTTTTTATTCGCCCCTCTTTTTATTTTTAGTCAGGATTTTCCTCAAGATTATTTTCAATCCCCTTTAGATATTCCGCTTGATGTTTCAGGTTCGTTTGGAGAACTGCGAAGCAATCATTTTCATTCGGGTTTAGATTTTAAAACAAAAGGAGTAGAGGGTTTGCCTGTTTATGCTGTAGGCGATGGTTATATTTCCAGAATCAAGATTTCAACTTTTGGTTACGGAAAAGCAATTTACATTACACATCCAAATGGATATACTTCGGTTTATGGTCACCTTCAAAAAGCAAATGGATCTATTGAAACATACATCAAATCGAAACAATACAAAGAACAATCGTATGAAGTAGAAATGTATTTGTACCCAACAGAATTGCCTGTAAAAAAAGGTCAAGTAATTGCTTTTACAGGAAATACAGGTGGCAGTGGTGGACCTCATTTACATTTTGAATTTAGAAATACGAAATCGGAAGAAATCTTAAATCCGTTGCACTTTGGATTTAAAAAAATCATAAACGACGATCGAAAACCAATTATTCAAGGTGTTGTTGCTTATCCCTTAGATTCAACAGTGGTAAATAAGTCACAAAAACCCATCGCAATTAATTTTTCAAGACAAGCAGATGGAAGTTACCTGTCTACTAAAGTTCAAGCTAATGGAAGAGTCGCTTTTGGAATTAATGCTTACGATTTTTGTACTAATGCTTATAATAAAAATGGACTTTATAAAGTAAAAGCTTACTTGAATGGAGTTTTGTATTACCAATATGGCTTTGATGGTTTCGCATTTGATGAAACTCGGTATATTAACAATTTTATTGATTACGAACGCTTTCACCTGATGGGTCAAAAAGTTCAAAAGCTATTTCAATTAGCCGATTATCCTTTGTCAATTGTTGCGGGTAACAAAAAAGATGGTATAATAAAAGTTCAACCTGGATCAAATTACAATTATAGAGTAGAAGTGTATGATTTTCATGGGAATAGAGTGGACTTGATTATTCCTATTGAGTTTCAAGATGCTTTAGCTTCCATTAAGAATACAGTTAAAAAAACTCCGTACTATGTAAAGGCAAAAAATGAATCAATTTTTGAAAAGGAAAACATCACGGTACAAATTCCTGAAAATGCCTTTTACAATAATTTTTATTTAAACTTTGAAGTAAATGGTGATATTTTAACCTTACATGATGATAGTGTTCCTGTACATAAAAACATAACCATTACTTTTAATAATATACAAGGATTCACAGAGGAACAGTTGGACAAAATATTTATTGCTTCTTTGGATGGATATAAATTAGAGTTCAACAGAACGTTTCGAAAGGAAAATACTTTTTCAATTAAAACTAGAAATTTGGGAAAATTTAAGTTGGCCCAAGATACCATTCCTCCGAGAATTTTTAACGTAAACTTTGTGGAAGGTACTACCATTAAAGACCAGAAAACACTTAGTGTTTCAATTTCCGATTTGCATTCAGATATTAATTCTTACAATGGGTATTTGAATGGGAAATGGATTTTAATGGAATATGACTATAAAACCAAAAAGTTAGTACACAATTTAGATGACAATATTTGTGTTCCTGGTAGAAATGATTTAAAGATTGTTGTAACCGATTATTTGCAAAATTCTACTACCTTTGAATCTTACTTTTTTAGATAATTAAAACAAATTCTTTTGAAAAATATATTTTTGGTATTCATTATTGGTTTATTTTCTTTGACGATTTCGGCTCAAAAAGCCCGTGTTAAAGGTGT
>JAHRWO010000347.1 GCA_019105125.1 Flavobacterium sp. | reverse complement strand
ATTAAAAAAACTTTTCCCTAACCACGAAGTTTCTAACGAACCAGAAATTATCGAGGAAACTCCTCACGAATTATTCGTTCAAAAGGAACCAATGATTTGCAAATATGAGAAGCGTAAAGGAAAACCTACCACGATTATTTCAGGATATGAAGGCGAAGACGAAGATTTTAAGATCTTAGCAAAAGAAATCAAAAGCAAATTAGCGGTTGGTGGTACTTTTAAAGATGGCGAAATCATCATTCAAGGCGATTATCGTGATAAAATCATGAAATTATTACAAGACAAAGGATTCAAAACAAAACGAGTTGGAGGTTAAAAAATACTAAACACTTTTAAACTCTTAAACTTTTAAACTTATAAACATAAAATGATAGCAGCATCAGAATTAATATTAAATCCAGACGGAAGTGTATATCACATCAATTTAAAACCTGGACAAATTGCTAACGATATTATCTTCGTTGGGGATCAAAATCGTGTAGAAAAAATCACAAAACACTTTGATTCAATCGAATTTACGACTCAAAAACGCGAATTCAAAACCCAAACGGGAACTTATAAAGGCAAAAGAATTACCGTTATGTCTTCTGGAATTGGACCAGACAACATCGACATCGTAATGAACGAATTAGACGCTTTGGTAAATGTAGATTTAGAAACAAGAACCGTTAAAAAAGAATTAACTTCTTTAAACATTGTTCGTATTGGAACTTCAGGTTCGTTACAAGCGGATATCCCTTGCGATAGTTTTGTAATGAGTCAGTATGGCTTAGGATTGGACAACATGCTTCGCTCCTACTTAATTGAAGAAATTTCAGAAACCGAAATGGAAGAAGCGTTTATCGCTCAAACCAATTGGGACATGAGAAAAGGCCGTCCGTATGTAATTGCAGGAAGTAAAACCTTAGAAAAACGTTTAGAAAGTGATAAAATCTTTAAAGGTTTTACAGGAACAGCAGGCGGATTTTACGGACCACAAGGACGTGTAGTGCGTTTAGGAATTCAAGATCCAGAATTAAATTCTAAAATGGATAGTTTCAATTTCAACGGAACACGTATGACGAATTTAGAAATGGAAACAGGCGCTATTTACGGTTTAGGAAAACTATTAGGGCACAACTGTTTATCGTTAAATGCTATCATCGCTAATCGTGCAACTGGAACTTTCAGTGAAGACCCATACAAAGCTGTGGATGAATTAATTGAGTATACTTTAAATAAGTTAGCAGAGTAACAAAAAGGAACACTTTTAAACTCTTAACCATTTAAACTTTTAAACTTAAGAATGAAAACAATCAAAATAGCAGGAGTTCCGGAACATTTCAACTTACCTTGGCACATGTGTATCGAAGATGGCGAATTTGAAGCCGTGGGAATCGATTTACAATGGACTGACGTTCCAGAAGGTACAGGAAAAATGTGTCAAATGTTGCGCGATGGCGAAACCGATATTGCTGTAATTCTAACCGAAGGCATCATCAAAGACATTGCTGCGGGAAACCCCAGTAAGATTGTGCAAGTTTATGTAAAAAGTCCATTAATTTGGGGAATTCACGTTGCTGCTAATTCTAACTATAAAACACTTTCCGATTTAGAAAATAAAAGAGTAGCCATTTCTCGAATGGGTTCTGGTTCGCATTTGATGAGTATTGTGAATGCTCAAAATCAGAATTGGAACACTGAAAACTTACAATTTGAAATCGTGAATACAATTGATGGTGCTGTAGAAGCTTTAACTTCAGGAAAAGCTGATTACTTCATGTGGGAACGTTTTATGACCCAACCGTTAGTAGACCAAGGTATTTTTAGAAGAATTGCCGATTGCCCTACTCCATGGCCTTGTTTCGTAATTGCGGTTAGAAATGAAGTTTTGGAACAACATCCAAAAGTTATTGAACAAATTTTAGACATCATCAATACCACAACAGAAGAATTCAAAATGATTCCGAGTATTGACAGAACCTTGGCTTCTAAATACAATCAAAAAAATGAAGCCATTCAGGAATGGTTAAAATTAACACGTTGGTCGCAAAAACAAATGACTGCTCCAACATTAGATAAAATAATGGAACAACTTTTGAAGCTTCAAATTATCGACAAAAAAGTCCCAATAGAGTCGATACTTAAATAATTCCGTATTTTTATCGTTTTAAACGAAATGACAATTAAAATCCCAACTATCGCCGAACTCAAAGAAAAGCTTTCTTTACCGAAGCCGTGGGATAATGTTGTCATTTTTTTATTGAATATCTTAATTGCTATTCCCCTTTTTTTAATTGCACATCAAAATTTAATCGATTTAGAATGGAAGTACAATATAGACCGAATACTTATTTTTGTAGTGCTTGTAGTTAGCATCCAACTGATTTTACGATTGGTCAAAACGATAATCATTTTGATTGTTTTCCTGTACCTAGTGGCTTTGTTATACGGAACCCTTTTTGGAAATTATGGATTCAATCGCGTATTTGAAGACTACCGTTTTATGGTCTACTCCATGAGTGAAAATCCAAATCCGCAGGACGTAATAGTGGCAAAATTGCTTCCTTTTCCTAATAAAACTAAAATCATTAATGCGGTAGATTTTGCCAATCCTAAAGTGCGTAATTTTGCCCTTTTAGCAACAACCAAACATTTTAAAGACATCAAACAATCGGGCGATGTTCGTAGAATGATTCAATGCTTTGCAGTATTTAAAGAAATTAGAAACCGCTGGAACTACGTTAACGATCCGAAAGGAAGAGAGTACATAGCTTCGGCTTCCGAGAGTTTACAACACTTTTCTGGTGATTGTGATGACCACGCTATTTTGATGGCAGCATGTATTAAAGCGATTGGCGGTACACCCAGAATTATTCATACAGGAGGGCATTTGTATCCAGAAATGTTGATTGGAAATAAAAACGACTTAGAAACTGCTTTGTATTACATCAAAGAAGTCTTGTTTGTAGACGAAAGTAAAAACCAACAAATCCATTATCATATTGATGAAAGAGGTCAAATTTGGTTAAATTTAGATTACACTGCCACTTATCCAGGAGGTAAATTTATGAGTGATGAGATTCTAGGGGCATTAACGTTGTAATTACCATACCACTTCACCTTTTCCTTTTGCTTTAAGGTATTCATTCGTCAATGTAAAATGATTATTTCCAAACCACATGCCTCTGTTAGCACTTAAAGGTGACGGATGTCCGCTTTCTAAAACCAAATGTTTTTCTCGGTTGATCAATTTCCCTTTTTTCTGAGCAAAACTACCCCATAATAGAAACACCACGTTTTCTAATTGCTCATTTATCAAATCAATCACAGCATCGGTAAAAACATTCCATTGTAAGTGTTTGTGACTATTCGCTTGGTCTTTTCTTACCGTTAAACCAGCATTTAATAACAAAATTCCTTGTTTTGCCCAACGTTCTAAATTACCTGAAGTTGGAAATAAGATTCTATCGTATTCCGAATTAATTTCAGTAAAAATATTTTTCAACGATGGTGGAATAGCCACGCCATCATTCACCGAAAAACACAAACCATTCGCCTCACCTGTTCCATGATACGGATCTTGTCCAATAATCACCACCTTCGTATCTTGAAAATCAAATTGCTCAAAAGCCGAAAAAATGAGTTCTTTGGGCGGAAAACAAGTAGTAATAGCGTATTCTTGTTCCACTTGTTGCATCAATTCTACAAAATACGGCTTCTGAAATTCAGATGCTAATAAGGCTTCCCAACTCTGATTTTTGATAAACATTTTATAATTTTTACCAAAAATATAAATTTCTGTTGCAATATGGATTCATTACTTTGTAACTTTGACCTACTAGAAAAAGAAAAATGATTTCGATTACTGAAAAAACGCTACAAGATTTAGAATTTAATACGGTTTTAGAAACCATTGCCAGTCGTTGTAACAC
>JAHRWO010000250.1 GCA_019105125.1 Flavobacterium sp. | reverse complement strand
AGGAAATTGTTTTCCAAAACGAGCAATTACCGATTTTCCTAAAATTTCTTCGGGATACAAATCGATAATTTCATTGATGCTTTTTCCTTTTAAAACGCCATTATTAACCACACTAATATCACCTGGAACAGTTGAGATTTCCCAACTTTCACCTGTAGTTTCAGAAACTATAGACTTGTTAAGATAGGTTTTCAACTTGATTCCACCCCAAATGCGGTCTTTTAGTATAGGTGTAAAAGTTAGAGGATAAAATTTCATAGTAAAATAGTGAAGTACAAAGATGCAAAAAAACTATTAAAATCCTAAAATTTAGATTTTTTTGGATATATTATTTTGCCTTCTGAATGGCTTTCAAAGCTCTTTCAATATGATTTTTCGCACTCATACTATCAAAAACATAAATACAATAGCCTTTAGCATCAAAAACATACGTTACGCGGCCTGGCAACAATCCGAAAAGAGCGGTTGGAACGCCAAACAAACGACGTAATTTTCTATCAGCATCCGAAAGTAAAATAAAAGGCAATTTGTATTTCTGTTGAAAATTTTGATGAGAAGTAGCTGAATCACCACTAACCCCAATTACTTCAGCACCTAAATCTTGAAAATCTTGATACGCATCTCTAAAACTACATGCTTGTGTTGTACAACCTGGTGTAAAATCTTTTGGATAAAAGTAAATCACAAAGGGTTTCTGTTGAATTTCATGACTATCAAAAGCAGTTCCATCCTGTTTTGTTGCTGTAAAATGAGGTAATTTATCTCCAATTTGAATTGCCATATTACAAACCTTTATAAGTTACAAAATTGCGTGGTGTTTCGTAAAGTGTAATTTCCAACTCTTTATCAGCAGCAATCAAAGCGCGAAGTTTATTCCAAATAATATAAGCAATATGTTCCGCTGTTGGATTCAAATCTTTAAATTCAGGAACATCTTCATTTAAATTTTTATGATCAAAAGCTTCTTCAATATGTTCTTTAATTAAATCAGACAAGATTTTAGTGTCAATCACATAACCTGTTTCCTTATCTACTTCACCCGTAACCGAAACAATCAATTCGTAATTGTGCCCATGAAAGTTCGGATTGTTACATTTTCCAAACACTTCCTGATTTTTTTCCATAGACCAATCCTTGCGATACAAACGATGTGCAGCATTAAAATGGGCTTTTCTTGAAACAGTTACTCTCATAATTTGGGTTTTAGGTAATGGGTAAAAGGTTATGGTTTACAATTTATGATCTTCTAAATAATGATAAAACTCGTCAAAAATAATTTTAAACCAAACGGTATAAGCATCAGGATTTTCAATCATATCTTCTTTGATAGCTTCAATGGTCATCCATTTCCAACACTCCACTTCGTCTGGATTAATAATTGGTGCTTCGTTGTAATAACCAATCATCACGTGATCCAATTCGTGTTCGGTTAAACCGTTATCGAAAGGGGCTTTGTAAATAAAGTGAAACAGTTCTTTCAATTCTGTTTGAAAACCCATCTCCTCAAACAAGCGTCGTTTTCCAGCTTCAATATTGGTTTCACCTGCTCGTTGATGACTGCAACAAGTATTCGTCCACAAAAGCGGTGAATGGTATTTGTGATGCGCACGTTGTTGCAACATCACTTCGTTTTTATCATTCAAAATAAACACTGAAAAAGCTCTGTGCAAAACCGCTTTTTCATGTGCTTCCATCTTATTCATAAGCCCAATAGGCTCATCTTGCTCGTTAACTAAAATTACTTGTTCTTCTATCATATAGATTATAATGCTTGTCAAAAATACGAAAAAAGATAGGATTAATTACTCGTTTTTGAGTTTGTGATAAGTTTAACGTGTGTTGAATAAAGTTTCCTCAAAACACAAATCATGTATTAAATTGTGCTTTTTTACAATTGGAACACTTTTTTCACTATCTTTGCACCATTAGTAATGATATGAATTTCTTCTCGCAATACTTTGAATAAAAGTACTTTATAAATTTCTTGTTTATTTCGCTTGTGTGTTTTTATCCGTTTACTTTTAAAAAATACTAATTAAAATTATTGAATTTAATGGCAAGACCGCAAGAAACCTTCAACAAAAGAGAACAAGAAAAACTAAGAGCACAAAAAAGAAAAGAAAAACAAGAAAAAAAAGAAGCTCGTAAAGCCAATCCAAAATTATCAGGAGAGGATTTATATGTCTATGTAGACGAAAACGGGCACTTAACAAGCACTCCTCCAGACCCTTCAAGAAGAATTGAAATTGATGTTGAAAGTATCGAAATTGGCGTTTCAAGGAGAACAGAATCAGATGAGGCACCAGCAGAAAGAAGAGGAACTATCGATTTCTTTAACGAATCTAAAGGATTTGGTTTTATCAAAGAAGTAGAAACAGGAGAAAAATACTTTGTACACATTAGCGGCTTAGTTGATAAAGTTAAAGAAGGTAACTTAGTAACGTACGATTTAGAAAAAGGCGCTAAAGGCATGAATGCTGTAAACGTTAAAAAAATATAATCCTTTTTATCCCAAAAATTAAAATCACAGTGAAAGCTGTGATTTTTTTATTTACTTTGCTTAAGTAAACTTGCTGTATGAAAAAAATAATCATTGGAATTGTTCTCTTTCTAGCAATTGGGCAACAAAGTAGGGCCCAAAACGCCTCTCTAGACACGCTTGACATTATCAAAAAAACATATGACCAACTTTGGGAATTGGGAGAGAAAAACCAAAAAGGCACCTTTCGTTTGGTTTCATATAAACCCATATATGTAACTGCTGGAAGAGTTTCTAACAATCCCAACGAAAAACCTGAGAGCGAAAATCCATCATACACCGCTGAAGAAGCAGAAGATTTTAATAATATTGAAGCTAAATTTCAACTGAGTTTTAAAACAAAAGTAATTCAAGGGTTAATGTGGAACAAGGGTGATATTTGGATTGGTTACACTCAAAAAGCGCATTGGCAAGTATACAATCAAAATATTTCAAGAGCTTTCCGAGAAATTAACTATGAGCCTGAAATCATCTTTAGATATCCCGTAAAGGTGAAAGCTTTC
>JAHRWO010000217.1 GCA_019105125.1 Flavobacterium sp. | reverse complement strand
CTTTCTGATTTTGAATCGATTGGTTTATGGTTTGAATATTCATAGGGCAATTTTTATTTCTATATACGAAATTCTAACTTTTTTTGGTTTTGAATCCGTACACTACAAATGTAAAAATGCTTCCCTTAAAAGAGAAGCATTTTGTATCAATTTTATCTATTGTTTAATTATTTGAATGCTGGGAAACCTGTTACGTCCATACCAGTAATTAACAAGTGAATGTCATGCGTTCCTTCGTAAGTAACTACAGATTCTAAATTCATCATGTGTCTCATGATAGAATATTCACCTGTAATTCCCATTCCACCTAACATTTGACGCGCATCACGAGCAATTGTTAACGCCATGTCAACATTGTTTCTTTTTGCCATCGAAATTTGAGCTGTAGTTGCTTTTCCTTCGTTTCTTAAAACACCCAATCTCCAAGTTAATAATTGCGCTTTCGTGATTTCAGTAATCATTTCAGCTAATTTCTTTTGTTGTAATTGAGTTGCTCCAATTGGTTTGTCAAACTGAATACGCTCTTTTGAATATCTCAAAGCAGTATCATAACAATCCATTGCGGCTCCAATCGCTCCCCATGCAATTCCATAACGAGCTGAATCTAAACATCCTAGTGGTGCTCCTAATCCAGATTTGTTTGGTAATAAGTTTTCTTTTGGAACTTTTACGTTGTCAAAAATAAGCTCTCCAGTAGCAGAAGCTCTTAATGACCATTTATTGTGAGTTTCTGGAGTTGAGAAACCTTCCATTCCTCTTTCCACGATTAATCCGTGAATTCTTCCTTCTTCGTTTTTAGCCCAAACTACTGCAATATCAGCAAAAGGCGCATTCGAAATCCACATTTTAGCACCATTTAAAAGATAATGATCGCCCATATCTTTAAAGTTGGTCACCATTCCACCTGGATTTGAACCAAAATCTGGCTCAGTTAAACCAAAACAACCAATGAATTCTCCAGTGGCTAATTTTGGTAAATATTTCATTCTTTGTTCTTCGTTTCCGTATTTCCAAATTGGATACATTACCAATGAAGATTGAACTGAAGAAGTCGAACGTACACCCGAATCTCCTCTTTCAATTTCTTGCATGATTAATCCATAAGAAATTTGATCTAATCCAGCACCACCATATTCCACAGGAATATACGGACCAAATCCTCCAATTTCTCCTAAACCTTTTACAATTTGTTTTGGAAATTCTGCTCTTTGCGCGTATTCTTCAATAATTGGAGATACTTCTTTTTTTACCCAAGCACGTGCAGCATCACGCACCATTTTATGTTCGTCAGATAATAATTCGTCTAATAAATAATAATCTGGAGATTGAAATAAGTCTGGTCTCATAGTTTTTGATTTGAAAGTCACAAAAGTAAGTAAAGATTTTTAACAAATCAATGAACAAGTGTTATAATTTTTTAAGAAGCTTGTTCCAGCTATTCGCTCTATCTTTTTGTTTTTATCGAATTCTAAAAACAATTCGTTATTTCATTGTAAAAGAAATGCTCGAAAAACAAAAAGGATGCCGCTACTATCTGGGCTAGGGTTACATCTTCAAGTAGAATTCTTTCGTCAATTCAATGTATTCAGGAGTATAATTATGTCTTGAAATTTCAATGACTAACTCATCAATTAAAGGCGTTTGTTCTATTCTGCAAAAAGCCAATAAACTTCTTTTGATTTCTGATGTTGGAGTGCCTTTTACACGAGTCATTTTTAATGGAAATAAATCCAATTCTTTACATAAAGAAACAAATCGTTCTTCTTCTTTAAAAGGAATAATCACAGAAAAAATCCCATTATCCGAAAGTAATAATGCAGCCGCTTCAATCAATTCTTCAAAAGGTAAAGCATCTTCAAAACGTGCTAAATCTCTAGAAGTATTATCTGATTTGTAATCATCGGTATAAAAAGGAGGGTTGGAAATAATCAAATCGTATTCATCTTCGGGTTCGTCCACAAACTCATCCAAACCCGCATGAAAACAAAATAATTTATCACCCCAAGGCGAAGCTTCAAAATTTTCAACACATTGTTCGTAAGCATCTTCGTCAATTTCAATTGCGTCGATTTGTTCGGCGTTGCTTCTTTGGGCTAGCATTAAAGATAAAATACCAGTTCCAGCACCAATATCCAAAACATTGTACGGATTGTTGATTAATGGAGTCCAAGCGCCAAGCAAAACACCATCAGTGCCTATTTTCATAGCGCAACGGTCTTGATTAACGAGAAATTGTTTGAAGTTAAAAGTCATTGGAATTATCCAAGATAAAGATCAACTAACCCTTCAGGAGTTTCTAAAGTAATGGTTTTGTTTGCTCTGTCAAGTGCAATGATGAAATCATCAATAAGCGGAATTAAAATTTCAGTTCCGTTTTTATCAATTTCAAAAAGGGGTTGAGCACCACTGTCATTAATAGCGGCAATTTTTCCAATATTTCCTAAACGGGTATCAATTACATCAAATCCAATTACTTCGTGATAGTAGAATTGAGTTCCTTCTAATTTTGGTAACATTGAAAGTGGAAGGTATAATTCGCTTCCCATGATTTCGTCAGCTTCTTCTTCCGTTTGGATGTCTTCAAATCGGATTCTTAAGAATTTATCTTTATGAAGCGAACTACTTTCAATAAAAAATGGAACCAGACTTTTGTTGATTTCAACAAAAACTGATTCCAAATTTTGATACAATTCGGGTTCGTCGGTGTCTAAATACGCCAATACTTCCCCTTTGAAACTAAATTTTTTCGCGATTTTACCTAAATAGAAACAATCTTCTTTACGCATGGAATCGCTATAAAATTATGCTTGAGTTTCTTCGTTGTTTTCTTCAACAGCAGGAGCTTCTTCGGCAGCAGCCTCAACCACTTCTTCAGCAACTTCTTCTGTAGCTTCAGCAGCTTTTGCAGCCTCAGCTTGAGCAGCAATACGTTTTGCGTTTGCTTCTTGTTCTGCTTTTAAAGCTTTAGCTTTTGCATCAGCTTCAGCTTTTGATAAACCTGATTTTTTAGCTTCAACTTTACCAGCTTTTTCTTCTAACCAAGTAGCTAATTTAGCATCAGCTTGTTCTTGAGTTAAAGCACCTTTACGAACTCCTCCATCTAAGTGGTGTTTTAATAAAGCACCTGTGTAAGATAAAATTGCTCTTGCAGTGTCAGTTGGCTGAGCACCATTGTGTAACCATTGTGCAGCTTTTTCGATGTTTAAATCGATAGTTGCAGGGTTAGTGTTTGGATTGTAAGTTCCGATTTTCTCTAAGAATTTACCATCTCTTTTTGATCTTGCATCTGCTGCAACAACCCAATAAAAAGGCTTCCCTTTTTTTCCGTGTCTTTGTAATCTAATTTTTACTGACATAATCTTGTGATTAATTTGAGGTTCTCGACCTCGGTTATTTAAGGGTGCAAATATATAAAACTTTGCAATACAAATGTATAAGTTGGTTTAAAATATTTTTTCTTGTAAAATGTATTTATTTCAATAAAAAAGTTATTTTTGTTACCTACATATTATAACGAACTTAATTTAAGATGAAAAAAATAGTTTCTTTACTTGCGCTTGTTGTTGCTTTTTCTTCGTGTCAAGAAGATCTTCAAACTAATAATCCAGCTTTTCAAGCTAAACAAAATGATGCTTTTTGGAGAGCAAATGATGCAAGAGTTAGTGTTGATGAGAATGGTAGAATGATTATTACAGCCTTTAATCAATTTGAAACGGTTACATTAGAAACTGCAAGTACTGATCCTGGGGTTTATGTATTAGGAACTACAAATCAAGATAATTTTGCTTCCTATTCTAATGATGTGGATGGTTTTGAAGATTATTATGATACAGGTTTGTATTCTGGACCAGCTTACAAAGTGTCTCCAATGATAAATAGAGGTACGGCTTATCAAGCATCAGCAGGAGCTCAAACAACTGGAGGTTCTGGTTCTGGTTTAAGAGTGGCTACTCAAACTACAGACGGAACGGTAACTGCAATTACAGTTGTGGCTAGAGGTGTTGGATATGTCCCTGGTGATATTATTACTATTGTTGGAGGGGATAATAATGCTACTTTTAGAGTAATCAACATTCAACAAAGTAATGGTGAAATCGAAATTGAAGAAGTTGAAAACGGATTGTTTACTGGTAAATATAAATTTAACGCAGTTAATGAAGAGGGAGAAGTGATTACTTTTTCTGAAGGTGTTTTTTATAAAATTCCACTTTCTACTTTCTAAAATTCCACTTTAAAAAATATCTAAACCATCTGGAGCAATTCAGGTGGTTTTTTGTTTTGTTGATAACTTAAATTGGCATTCAATAACATTAAATGTATTTTTGTTTTTATTCAAAATCAGCTTTTGCGTTTTGTCTTTAGCTTAATTATCAGATAGATGTACTTAATTTTCGATACAGAAACCACAGGTTTACCTCGCAGTTGGTCGGCACCCATAACCGATACCGATAACTGGCCTCGTTGTATTCAAATTGCATGGCAATTGCATGACGAAATGGGAAATTTAATCGAGCACCAAGATTACTTGGTTAAGCCCGAAGGTTTCAACATTCCTTATGATGCCGAGCGAATTCATGGTATTTCTACTGAATTAGCAATGGAACAAGGAATTCTTTTGTCAGAAGTACTAGAGAAATTCAATATTGCACTCTCCAAAACAAAATATATTGTTGGGCAAAATGTAGGGTTTGACGTGAATATCATGGGTTGCGAATTTCATCGATTTGGCATTG
>JAHRWO010000177.1 GCA_019105125.1 Flavobacterium sp. | reverse complement strand
ATTTCTGGAATTGTAAAGAAGTTATTGGCTTAAAATAAGAAGAAAGAACAAAGATAAAAGACAAAAGATAGAGGTCTTTATTCTTTCTTCTTTGCTTTATTCTCTTAAAATGGCTTCGTAGCTCAACTGGATAGAGCACTGGATTTCGGCTCCAGCGGTTGGGGGTTCGACTCCCTTCGAGGTCACGTAAAATGTAACACCAAGCAATCTTGGTGTTTTTTTATTTCATATAAACATTATTTTTTACGTTATTTGTAAAATAGTCCCAATCTTATGCAAACCCCACCCGTTGAACATGAATTGTTTTTAGCCGATTACATCGGTATGTTTATAGTGGTAGCGCCTTTTGCGACTATTTTTTTTGCTTTTGCATTTTATGTTACTGAGATTGTGTATTTGCGAAATTATAAAAAGCCATTAGTCGTATTTGCTAATGTGAATTTTTTAAAGTTAAGCGATTCTCGAAAGCATATTTTAACTTCTAATTTTCATTTTTACAATCGATTAAAGCCAAAATACAAGCGCTATTTCGAACATCGAGTAGCTAAGTTAATTTTTCATTACAATTTTGAAGGAAGAGATATCGAAGTTACTGAAGAAATGAAAGTAACTATTTCTGCTACTTATGTGATGTTGACCTTTGGTATGCGCGAATATTTGAATCCGCTTTTTAAAAGAATTGTTATTTACCCTGATATTTATTATTCATCCCAAAATGATAATTACCACAAAGGAGAGTTTAATCCAAGAATGGAATGCGTTGTTTTTTCATGGAAACATTTCAAAGAAGGAATTGATATTACAAATGATAATCTGAATTTAGGATTGCATGAGTTTACACACGCTTTTCATATTTATGCGTTAAAAAGTGATAAAGCAACTTTTGTTTTATTTAATGAATCACTTCAAAATTTATTTCGTGTGGTCTCAAAACCTGAAGTCAAACAACGCTTAGTTGAATCAGGATTTTTACGCGATTATGCTTATGAAAATCAGTTTGAATTTGTGGCAGTTTTATTGGAGTATTTTTTTGAATCTCCAGAAGAATTTAAATTGAAATTTCCTTCTATCTTTTTGAAAGTAAAGCAAATGATTAATTATAATGAGAACTATTTTATCGTTGATTAGATAAAAATATCTGATATAAATCATGTTTTGGTTTTCAATTATTGAGTAACTTTATGTCAATAAATAATCAACATCATGAAACAAAAGGTTCCTGTGTCAACAATAATGACAAAAAATGTAGTAAAGTTAAATTTATCAGATGATTTAACTAAAGCTGAAATGCTGTTTAAAAAGCATCATATACGACACATTCCCGTTGTTTACAGTAACAAAATTGTAGGGATGTTGAGTTATACCGATTTGTTGCGAATTTCCTTTGCCGACGCCATTGATGACGACGAAGATGTGGTAGATACAACAGTTTATAACATGTTTACGGTGGAGCAAGTTATGGCAAAGAAATTAGTTTCTATTTCTCCTGATACTACAATTAAAGAAGCTGCAGAAATTTTAGCCAAAAAAGAGTTTCATGCACTTCCAGTTTGCGAAGGTGAATTATTAGTAGGAATAGTAACTACCACAGATTTAATAAAATACTTAATCGATCAATATTAAATAAAAAGCCTAACATTTTGAAGTGTTAGGCTTTTTTAGAATTATTTTGTTATTTGTTTTAAATCAGCAATAGTTGCTATCGGATCTTGAGCCCCAAAAACATAGCTTCCTGCAACTAATACATCAGCACCGGCATCAGCTAATTGTTTGGCGTTTTTATTGGTAACACCGCCATCAATTTCAATTATAGTTGCGGCATTTTTTCTATTGATTAATGTTTTCAGTTTTTCAACTTTTGAATAGGTGTTTTCGATAAAAGATTGTCCTCCAAAACCTGGATTTACACTCATAATACAAACTAAATCAATATCTTGAATCACATCTTCTAATAAATCTACATTCGTGTGTGGATTTAATGCAACTCCTGCTTTCATTCCTTCTGCTTTAATAGCTTGAAGTGTTCTGTGTAAATGTGTGCAAGCTTCGTAATGAACGGTTAAAACATCAGCACCTAATTTTTTGAATGTTGTAATGTATCGATCAGGATCAACAATCATCAAATGTACATCAATAGTTTTTTTTGCGTGTTTGTTGATAGCGTCTAAAACCGGCATTCCAAAAGAAATATTCGGAACAAAAACGCCATCCATAATATCAATGTGAAACCAATCGGCCTCACTAGCATTAATCATTTCGATGTCGCGTTGTAAATTAGCAAAATCAGCTGCAAGAACTGATGGAGCAATAAGTGTGTTTTTCATGTTGTAGTTATGTTGTTTGTTGGAGATTTCAAAATTCGTTGTTCAACATTGAATATTCAATCTTTTTGCAAATGTACAAATTATAAACTTTTATTTTTTGAATTTTGAATATTCAACTTGGAATTTTGAATTTTGAAGTTTTAAAAAAAAAATAAAACCTCGGTAATCAGCCGAGGTTTCAATCATCAATCAAAAAACGAACAGTCTTAGACTGTTGTTGTCTTTATAGTG
>JAHRWO010000176.1 GCA_019105125.1 Flavobacterium sp. | reverse complement strand
GCTCCCAACCAAATTTGTAACCGGGGATAGATTTGCGGCTCCGATCAAACTTGTACCGCGACCGCGCCAGCACTCAATAAAATTTGTACCATGACGGCAAAAACACGCGCCAAACCCTCCTTGCACCGTGACAGTTTTGTGGCACCGCTGACGCGGGGTACCAGGACTCTGCCCGGTGCTGTCGTCGGGTTACGCCTACTAAAACATACCGCCGGGCCGTTAGTGGCAATATTCTGGCCTGGATCTTATTGATAGACAGATAGTAAACATCGAGCCGCTTGCCCCTACCCGCTTGCGGCTGTAAGCTGACAGAAACCCAATCCTATCCCTGGATTCTTATATCGTGACAACTCCAATCCTATTAACGGCCGCAATCTTTCCGGCGCGCTGCAAGCTCTCTTCCTGCAACCGGACAGATTTGTTTCTTATTCCGGGATTTAAACATATCTGCCTTCAACCCGGTTTGCCCCTTCGCGCGCTTGCATATGGTAATTCACGGTTTTGTATTCTTGAAAATATACAAAACCGGTCGATGAGCACGATCTGCAAGCTCTCCGTAACTTCGCAAACCTCCTTTCGTGTCTATGGACAGATCGCAAACATAACCATACTGCCACTAACACGGACGGTTGGGGTAATAAGCTTGTCACGGTTTTTGCAAGACTTAATCCTGCTCGCAATAGAATTTAAAAGTAACTTGACAGGATACCGGCTTCGATTAAACTTTGTACCCGGATTGCAAAAACACGTGCCATACCCTCCTTGCACCGTGACAGCTTTCTGGCCCCGCTGGCGCGGGGTACCTGGACCCTGCCCGGATGCTGCGTCGGGTAACGCTTACTCCCTCAACCGCCGGGCCGTTGTAAGCAAGTGTGGAGAACCACCAACTCGACACATTGACACGATAAATGAAAATTGAAATAATTACTAAAAACGAATTGATTAGATTGGTGCTCCGTTGATAGGGCGGTGCGATGCAAGGGAATTTATTTTGTTTTTTCTCTCCCCGCACAAAGACAAAAGAAATCCTGCCCACAAAACAGCACATTTGCAAACCGCTGCAAGCCTGCCCTGCAAACCAAAGTTTACATAAGAGCTGTTTTCTTGCATAGCGCACCCCTTAGGTAAGGAAAGTTAAAATATTAGACACTTATTGTAAACTATTTTTACATACAATAGATGTCTTTATCCATATTGTATTGATAATTTGAGCATTAAAAAAATGGTGTAATTGTTGTAATACGAAACCATTTTGAAAAACTTTAATTAATGTAAATAATAAAGGCAATTAGATACCATGAGCACTATAAAAATCAGTTTTAGAAATCTTTGGAAAAATAGGAATTCGTCAACTATTAATTTGATAGGACTAACAGTCGCGTTGACTTCAGTGGTCTTTATTTTTATGTGGGTTCATCACGAGTTGACCTTTGATAATCATAATACTAATTACAAAAACATTTATATGGTTGCATCAGAGTGGATGTATTCTGATGGTAAATCTGATTTTATAATGGAAACACCTACCCCGCTAAGCCCATATTTAAAGGAAAATTTCCCAGAGGTTATTCAAAGTACACGTTTTGCCAAACAGTTTGGAGGCAGATTTCTGGAAGTGGATAATAAAAGATTTCTGGAAGATGGCTTTGTTATTGAACCTTCCTTTTTTGATATTTTCACAGTTGATTTTGTTCTTGGTAATCCTAATTCCATTTCCGGTAATCCAAATTCTATTTGTATTTCTCAAAGACTGGCCAGTAAGTTTTTTGGAGAAGCAAATCCTATAAATAAGTCAATTACTTTTTTTGAAAACTCTGAAAACACAAAGCAATACCAAGTATGCGGTATATATAAAGATATTCCCGATAATTCATCGTTGCAATTCGATTTTCTTATTCCAACTTCCTTTAATGAGGCTGATAATTGGTTTTCTTTTGGATTTTCAACATTTGTTTTATTACAAAACGAAATTGATAAAACTGAATTGAATAAGGAAACGGCAAAATTTTATAATTCCAGCAAATTAGGATTTGATATTAATTTTTACCTGCATCCCTTAAAGGATATGCATTTTCATAGCGATTACCAGTTATTTGTTTATCACCCAGGTGATATTCAATACGTATATATCTTCACAATTGCAGGTATTTTTATTTTGTTAATTGCTGCATTAAATTTTATGGGATTGGTAACTACACTAATTACAAACCGTTTAAAAGAATCAGGATTACGAAAAATATCAGGTGCTTCAAAAATTAAAATAATATCTTCGTTTATATCCGAACCATTTATATTAGTCGCACTATCGCTATTGTTAACTTTTATAGCTGTTGAACTAATACAGCCAACATTTAATTCTTTTTCGGACAATACTATACCATCCATTCACCAAAATGCTTTTATACTGCTGGCGCTTATCTGTTTGGGCTTTCTTATTGGGCTGATTTCAGGAATATTCCCTGGTTTATATATAGCAAGAATAAATCCTTTTAATGCAATAAAGCAACACAGAAATTCGGGGAATGGAACTTTTCGAAAGAACTTAGTTGTGCTTCAGTTTACTCTTGCAATAATCATATTGAGTTCAACAATATTAATTCATAGACAAATGAATTATATCTTTCATAAAGATTTAGGTTTCAATAAGGAAAATATTTTACACATTCCCCTTAAAGGAAAAATCAGGGATAACTTTTCACTTATAAAACACGAACTTCTTAATAACCCAATGATAGAAGGGGTTACAAACAGCAATCCGTTATTAAGTTCAGGAATAGAAATGCCTGGTTGGACATGGACAGGCATAAGTGGTGAAGATAAACATTCAATCGCTCATATTCAGGCAGATGGTGATTTTATAAACACTTTTGAATTTAGCATGGTTCAAGGCAATAACTTCTCAGATGAAAACTTAAACACTAATAAAGTTATTATCAACGAGGAAGCTGCGAAAGTAATGAATATGGCGAATCCGACACATAAATTTATGCAGCTCAAAGGGAAAAGTTATGAAATTATAGGAATAGTTAAGAATTTTCATAGCAGACATTTTTCTAACCAGATCAGACCATTAATGATTTCTTACAGTGAAGGAGGAAGTAATTTATACATTCGATATAAGAAGGGTGTTGATAATGCCGATATTATCAATTTTACAAATAATGTATATCAAAATTATAATCCTGAATTTCCGTTTGAATACCGCACCTTTAAAGATGAATTTAATGCTACATACCGTGATGAAAACAAAATGTTAAAACTACTAATGTATTTCGTTTTTGTTGTGTTTCTTATTCTGATTATTGGTCTTTATGGTTTGTCAAAACAAGTAGCTATTCGTAAAGTCAAAGAAATAGGAATTCGAAAAGTAAATGGAGCAACTATTTCAGAAGTACTGTTTTTGCTCAATAAAGACTTTGTAAAATGGATAACCTTTGCAATTATTATTGCTACACCAATAGCATTTTTCTCAATGAAAAAGTGGCTGGAAGGTTTTGCATACAGAACCACACTGAGTTGGTGGATATTTGTTTTAGCAGGTGTATTATCATTAGTGGTTGCATTACTAACCGCCGGTTGGCAAAGTTGGAGAGCTGCAACTAGAAATCCTGTGGAAGCTTTGAGATATGAATAACTAATATTAAGGTCATGTGAAAGCCAACCCTATTTGTTAGCACATTGGCAAGTCACACGAGCCAAGCTCAGACCAAAACTTGCCAAAGAGCTAACAAATGCCAGCCCTGTTACCGCCTTAAGGGCGGTTTGGGATTTCCCCACCCACAAAAAACAAAATAAATTCGTGCTCCGTATCAAGGTCGGTGCAGATTGATAAAGATAAAATAGTAGATTTGTAAAAACTTGATACAGATTGACTTTGAACAATGAACACCAGCTTACAACACACAATATAGCAAATTGGGGATTAGGCAGTTACCTCAACATTACGTCCCGCCCCGGCCCTTTCAACGGTGGACAATGACGCGTTCCGAAATCCCCAACTTGCCATATTGTAAAACGTTGTGTGTAATTAAAACGAGACCTACAAACTATGATACGAAACATAATTTACACGATTCTGATAGCCCTTTGTACAAGTACAGTTTTTGGACAAAATATTGCAAGGGTTGAAAATGTAAAAATTCAATCAAAAGTATTAAATCA
>JAHRWO010000160.1 GCA_019105125.1 Flavobacterium sp. | reverse complement strand
GAACGCGTGGAAACTGTAAAAACTCGTTTAAGAACTGCTTTAGATGAATTAAAAGTTAATGTAGATGAAAATCGTTTCGAGCAAGAATTGATTTTTTATCTAGAAAAATACGACATTACTGAAGAAAAAGTACGTTTGGGCAACCATTTGAACTATTTCTTAGAAACGCTAAACGGAACGGAAGCCAACGGAAGAAAATTAGGTTTCATCACGCAAGAAATGGGAAGAGAAATCAATACCATGGGATCTAAATCGAATCATACCGAAATGCAAAAATTGGTGGTAATGATGAAAGATGAATTGGAAAAAATCAAAGAACAGGTATTAAACGTTTTATAGTTTAAGCCACAGATTACACAAATTTTCACGGATTAAAATCGTTATAATCCATTAATCCGTGGCAAAAATAACAACACAATGACCAAAGGAAAATTATTACTTTTTATATTTATTCTTTCTCTTTCTTCATGTGGAACAGCTATAAAAACACTAGCAGGATTTAAGAATCCGAAAGTTGAGGAGAAGGAAGAACTTGTATCTTTTTTTGCTGAAGTTTTGCCAAGTCAAAAAACGTATTTTATGACTGTAAATGAAGTTGGCAATAAAATGGATATTTTAAATAATATAGTTTTAGGCTTAAATTCTGAAATATTACTTTTTAATAGTTCTACAGGTGAAAAATATTGTTATCAAGGGACAGAAGAATGCGGTGGAATTCAAATGCAAAACGCATTCAAAAACTTTGATCAAAACTATTTTACTTGTAAAGATATTTCCGACTTAAATTTAAATTCATATTTAGAAAAAATCATTGATGTTAGTGGTAAGAGAATAGACAAGGAAGAATTACCAAAAGCAGATTATTATATTTTTCAAAATTGGAACAAATATTCTGGTTCCAAGAAAAAACTTCAAGAAGATGTAAATTGGCTTTTAGATTTAAAGAAAAATTCAGATTTAAATGTAGCAATTATATTTGTTAATGGGGATATGCTTGAGGATTGGGGATTAGAAAAAAACGGAGAATTACCTATAAAATTTAGTAAAGAAAATGAAGGATTTTCAATGACTTTTGGAGAGCTTCCATTAAAAAAATAATTCAAAACTAAACTCTAAATCTTTTAGATTATTTCAATACTTTAGATTAAAATAACAACACAATGCAAAAAGGAAAATTATTAGTATTCTCTGCGCCATCAGGTTCAGGAAAAACCACTATAGTACGCCATTTATTAGCCCAACCCGATTTGAATTTAGAATTTTCGATTTCGTGTACTACGCGTGCGCCTCGCGGCGAAGAAGTAGATGGAAAAGATTATTATTTCATCTCATGGGATGAATTCAAAAAGCACATTAAAGCAGAAGATTTCGTAGAATGGGAAGAAGTCTATACTGATAATTTCTACGGCACTTTAAAAACCGAAGTAGAACGCATCTGGGCTTTAGGAAAACACGTAATTTTCGATATTGATGTAGCAGGCGGATTGCGTATTAAAAGCAAATTTCCAAAAGAAACGTTAGCTGTTTTCGTAAAACCACCAAGCGTTGACGAATTAAAACGCCGCCTAAAACAACGTTCTACAGAAAGCGAAGACAAAATCAACATGCGTATCGCAAAAGCATCGGTTGAATTAGCCACCGCACCTCAATTTGACACCATTATCAAAAATTATGATTTAGATGTAGCAAAAGAAGAAGCGTATCAATTGGTGAAAAAATTCATCAACACGAATTCCACGAATTAGCACAAATTTTGTGAAATTTAATTATTTTGAATTCGTGATAATTTGTGAAATTAGTGTTTGAAAATGAAAATAGGTTTGTATTTCGGAACGTTTAATCCCATTCACATTGGGCATTTAATCATTGCCAATCACATGGCAGAGCATTCTGATTTGGATCAAATTTGGATGGTGGTTACACCGCACAATCCGCACAAGCAGAAAAGTTCGTTGTTAGATGATTACCATCGTTTGCACATGGTGCATTTGGCAACGGAAGATTACCCAAAAATCCAACCTTCGGATATTGAATTCAAGTTACCTCAACCGAATTATACTGTAAATACTTTAGCGCACTTACAAGAGAAATTCCCCAAACACGAATTTTCCTTAATCATGGGCGAAGACAATTTGAACTCGCTTCACAAATGGAAAAACTACGAAGTCATTTTACAAAACCACGATATTTATGTCTACCCGAGACTAAATTCAGGAGAAATTGACGAACAATTTGTCAATCATCCAAAAATTCATCGCGTAGGTGCGCCAGTTATTGAATTGTCTTCTACTTTCATTCGCGAAAGCATTAAAAAAGGTAAAAATGTAGTACCGATGTTACCGAATAAAGTTTGGGAATACGTGGAACATAATTTGTTTTATAAGAAGTAATGAAATTATGATTAAAAAAATTTTCATACTCGTTTTTATTTCTCTCCTGATTTCTTGTTCTGAAAAGCAATTTACATTTGAAAAATACGCAAACTACCCTGTAAAATTTGCCAAGAAAAAATTTGTTTATCCAAATGATGAATTTGAAATTTTCCTACCATTGAATTGGGAAAGTAAAGTT
>JAHRWO010000143.1 GCA_019105125.1 Flavobacterium sp. | reverse complement strand
GAAGAAGAATTTTATAACAGATTAGCCGATGCTGTTCAAACTGCTTTTTATGAAGGAAAAGGTATTTGTTATTTGCAACAAGTTGATTCAAAAAAACGTCTAGAATTCAGTTCTAATTTTGAATTGGATGGCATTACGTTTTTAGAACCAAATATTCACTTGTTCAGTTTTAATAATCCTTACGGAGCTTGTCCTACTTGTGAAGGTTACGGAAGTGTTATTGGAATAGATGAAGATTTAGTAATTCCAAACACCGCTTTATCGGTTTATGAAAATGCAGTATTTCCTTGGCGTGGGGAAAGTATGGGTTGGTATCGCGACCAATTGGTAAACAATGCTTATAAATTTGATTTCCCAATTCACAAACCGTTTTTCGAACTTTCGGACGAACAAAAACAACTAATTTGGGATGGAAATTCGTATTTCACTGGATTACATGATTTCTTCGCTGAATTAGAGGAGAAAAACTATAAAATTCAAAACCGCGTTTTACTTTCCAGATATCGCGGAAAAACAAAATGTACCACTTGTAAAGGCAAACGTTTACGTTACGAGGCGAATTTCATTAAAGTGGGTGGAAAAACAATTTCTGATTTAGTGGATTTACCAATTGTAAACTTAATTGATTTCTTCAAAAAATTAGAATTAAACGAATACGATGCCAAAGTTGCCAAACGTTTATTAATCGAAATCAACAATCGTTTAGACTTTTTATTCAACGTTGGATTGAGTTATTTGACATTAAATCGTAATTCTAATACACTTTCTGGTGGTGAATCCCAGCGTATTAACTTAGCGACTTCGTTAGGTAGTAGTTTGGTAGGTTCGATGTACATTTTAGACGAACCAAGTATCGGTTTACATCCAAAAGATACTGAAAGATTAATCGAAGTATTAAAAGATTTACGTGATTTAGGCAACACCGTAATTGTAGTAGAACACGATGAAGACATCATGAAAGCAGCCGATATGATTATCGATATTGGTCCAGAAGCCGGAACACATGGTGGTGAATTAGTAGCTCAAGGAACGTATGATGAAATTCTAAAAGCGGATTCACTTACTGCAAAATATTTGAACGGAAAAGAAGAAATTTCGGTTCCTAAAACTAGAAGAAAATTCAAGAATCATATTGAAGTTATTGGAGCAAGAGAAAATAACTTGAAAAATGAAAACTTCACATTTCCTTTGGAATGTTTAACAGTAATTACAGGTGTTTCGGGAAGTGGAAAAAGTACCTTGGTTAAGAAAATTTTGTTCCCAGCGATTCAAAAGAAATTAGAAGGTGTTGGAGAAAAAGCAGGACAATTTACTGAATTAGCCGGAAGCTTTTCACACATCAAACATATCGAATACGTAGATCAAAATCCGATTGGAAGAAGTTCGCGTTCGAATCCGGTTACGTATATCAAAGCTTACGATGATATTCGTGATTTATTTGCGAAACAAAACGTTTCTAAACTACGAAATTATCAAGCAAAACATTTCTCTTTCAACGTAGATGGTGGAAGGTGTGAAGTATGTAAAGGTGATGGCGAAGTAACCATCGAAATGCAATTCATGGCAGATGTTCATTTGGAATGTGAAGCTTGTAACGGAAAACGTTTCAAAAAAGAAGTGTTAGAAGTTACTTTCGAAAACAAAAACATCGACGACATTTTAAAAATGACCATTGATGAAGCATTGGATTTCTTTACAGAACAAAAACAGACAAAAATCACGCAAAAATTACAACCTTTGCAAGACGTTGGTTTGGGTTATGTACAATTAGGACAATCCTCTTCTACTCTTTCTGGTGGCGAAGCGCAGCGTATTAAATTGGCTTCGTTTTTAGTAAAAGGAACCATTAAAGACCGAGCTTTATTTGTTTTTGACGAACCAACAACGGGTTTACATTTTCATGATATTAAGAAATTATTAGCTTCATTTGATGCGTTGTTAGAAAAAGGACATTCGATTATCGTTATTGAACACAATTTAGATTTAATCAAATGTGCCGATTATATTTTAGATATTGGTCCAGAAGGTGGTGAAAATGGTGGAAAATTAGTTGCTTTTGGAACACCAGAAGAAGTGGCTAAAAATAAAAATTCGGTAACTGGAAAATACTTAAAAGATAAATTATAAACATGATAAACCCATCTGCAAACGGTTGGATTGACAAATTTTTTGCTGAAAACAATGAGAATTTCATTGATTTTCAAGGTAATACTTTATCTTTTTATGAAGATTGTAGAGCAACTGGTTTTATTTATGGTTATGTCGTACGCTTTCAACTTCAAAATCAAATCAATACCAAAAAATGGTCGTATGATGAAGTAACGAAAGTTGGTTTTTTGAATACGCTTTTTTCGTTATATCGCATTGAAAAATCGAACGGAACGAAGGAAGATTTTATCAATTCGGTTTACCAATTTTATAAAATCATTCAGCCGGAAAACCTGAATTTTATCAAAAAATTACTTCCAGAAGGTTCGTATAGTTCGCGTTTAGAAAAAATTATTGATGACCGAATTCAAACCAATAATAATACCATTAGCAAGAATTTCTCTCACATAATTACCAATGCGCTTTTGTTTATTGATGTTTTGGCGTTCGAGCATTTTTTAAAAAATGAAACGTTACCATCAGATTACTTAAAAAATGTAGAATCGGATTGTATTAAAATTGTTTCATTGGCTTTAAAAATTAAAGAGCGAAAGTCGAAATACGATGAATTATTAGTGAAATTATTCGAAAATTCGATTCGTTATACCAAATTCAATACTATTGAAAATATCGAATTATCCGAGACCAAATTGATACGCCATACTTCGTTATTGGAAAAATTATATTTGTTAGATATTGCGCAAATGGCGCTTTGGAGCGATGAAAAATTGGAATCTAATGAAGGAAATTTTTTAAAGCAATTGAGTCAAGATTTGGAATTAGATTCATTATTACTTGAAAAAAGCACTAAAGAAATTAATTATTTCATTGATACATACAAAGCGGATATTCCTTTTTTTAACTATTCGAATCCGATAAAACATTTTTACGATCAAGCCAATAAAAATGTCACGAAACTAATCATTCGCAACAAAGACCGATTAACCAAAGAAATTAAAGAAAGTGGTGAATTGATGCAGCTTTTAGCCAAATCTACTACTAAAGATTTAAGTAAAGAGGAAAAAAAGAAAGTAAAAAAACAAATACTTGACATCTGTAAAACAGTTCCGTCGTTGACTATTTTTTTACTTCCTGGAGGCGGCTTATTATTGCCTATTTTGATAAAATTTATTCCTCAGTTGCTACCATCTGCTTTTAATGAAAATTTAGATGATTAAAGTTTCAACTGATATACATCATCAAGATCCTTATCGCAACTAAAGTTAACATCTAAATCCGTTACATAACCATCGTTAAGACCATAAACCCATCCGTGTAAGGTTAATTCCTGACCATTTTTCCATGCATTTTGAACTATGGATGTTTTAGCCAAATCCATAACTTGCTCTCTCACATTGATTTCTACAAATTTATTAAATCGTTCGTTTTCATCTTCAATATCATCTAATTCTTGTTGATGAAAACGATACGTGTCTTTTATATGACGTATCCAATTGTCTATAATTCCAACTGAGGTATTACCCATTGCAGCTTTAACACCTCCACAACCATAATGTCCGCAAACAATGACATGTTTTACTTTTAACACATTAACTGCATAATCCAAAACGCTTAACATATTCATATCGGAGTGAACTACCATATTGGCGATATTTCGATGCACAAATACTTCACCTGGTTCTGCTCCAATTATTTCATTTGCAGGAACACGGCTATCGGAACAACCAATCCAGAGTAATGGTGGATTTTGTTTTTCAGCTAAACGTTTAAAAAAATTAGGATTCATAGCTAATTTGCTTTTAACCCACTTTTTGTTGTTGTCTAATATTTTTTTATAAAAATCGCTCATGATACAATTGAATAAATTCAAATATAAAAAAAGCTTTCAATTCAAGTCTATTTTTTATGAATTGAAAGCTTTTAAATTTTAATAAATTAAAAATTAATGTCGTAATTCTGCTACTGTAAATTCGGGATTAAGATCATCCTTAATGTACATCACGTCATCATAGAATGTTACTACACCAGTTTCTATGTCGTGCATGGCTCCAACAATTCCAATTTGACCATTTTCTAACATTTGTTCTAAAACATAACTTCTTTCGATAATACTTTTAACGCTTCGCTTGACGTTAATTTCAGCAACATTTTCAACAAATTCACTATTTTTTGAACTTCTCTCAACAGTAGTTTGCTTTTCTTCGTAAACTGCAGGTTGAATTTTAGATAATAATTCGGTTAAATTACCCATTTCTACATGATCGCAAGCTCCTTTGACTGCTCCACATTTGGAATGACCTAAAACCACTATCAATTTAGAACCTGCTACTTTACAAGCAAATTCCATACTTCCTAAGATATCGGTATTAACAATATTTCCTGCTATTCGAACTGAAAAAACATCTCCTAATCCTTGATCGAAAATTAATTCCGCAGAAGTTCTACTATCAATACAACTCAAGATAGTAGCAAAAGGCCACTGACCATCGCGTGTTTCGTTAACTTGTTCTAATAAATTTCGATTAGCTTTCAAATTATTTATAAACCTATTATTTCCTTCTTGTAAAAACTGTAATGCTTTACGAGGAGTCATTTGGGCTTGAGTTTCTTTATTATGTGCTTTCATGGTTCCTGATTATATTGCTTCTTTTGCTTCTTTAATTTTAACGTGTTTGAATTCGACTGTATCAAGATTATACTGCTCTTTAAAACCTTTCAAAGTTAAGTCTATTTCTTTATCATCAGCCTTTATGTTTTTAAAATCTTTTATGAGTTCGACGACATCAAAATCAATATATTTCGTATTTGATGCATCAATAATTAACTTTGAACCTCTTGGAATGCTAGCTAAAGTATTTTTTATAGCCGCTTTGTTCAAAAAAGAAACTTCTTGAGCCAGTTTTATGGTAATAATATCGCCATCTTTAAAAGATTCCTTTTTGAAGGAATAAGCAATCTTTAGATTTTGATACAAAATAAAAATGATACTAGCCATCAATCCTATTGCTACTCCTTTTAATAAATCTATTCTGACAACAGCTATTACTGTTATAACAAATGGAACAAACTGAGTATAACCATTGTTCCACAAATGTACAAAAACACTTGGTTTTGCTAATTTATACCCAACCATCAATAAAACTGCAGCCAATGCCGCTAAAGGGATTTTGTTTAGTATAAAAGGAATTGAGAGCGCAAAACTAAATAAAAGGACGCCATGAAAAATGGTTGCTAATTTAGTTCTTCCTCCCGAGTTAATATTTGCAGATGATCGAACTACCACTGATGTCATAGGCAAACCTCCTAATAAACCACTTATTAAATTTCCAATTCCTTGTGCTTTTAATTCTCTGTTGGTATCGGTGAATCTTTTGTAAGGATCTAATTTATCGGTCGCTTCAATACACAACAAGGTTTCAATAGAAGCAACTACAGCGATTGTAATGGCTACAATCCAAACTTTCTCGTTTGCTAGCTCGTTAAAATTTGGTAATGCAAAACCATCCTTTATCTCAGACAAAGATGGAAGATTAACTAGATGATTTTGACTTAAAATAGCTAAACTAGAACCCGATCGTATGAAAAATTCATTCAGCAAAATACTAGTAACTACCACTACCAAGGCACCTGGAATTACTTTGAGATTTCGCAACGCTGGCACTTTTTCCCATGTAATCAAAATAGCCAATGAAACAAGAGCAATAAAAAGAGAGCCAAGATGAATGTAATTAACCGATTCAATTAAGGTATCGAAAGTCGTATTTCCAGATTTTTCAATAAAGAAGAAATCACCTTCATTTGTAACATCATGTCCAAATGCATGAGGTATTTGCTTTAGAATGATAATAATTCCTATAGCAGCTAACATTCCTTCAATAACACTTGTAGGGAAATAATTAGAAAAGCTTCCAGCTCTTAAAAATCCTAAACCTATTTGAAGTAATCCGGCTAAAATTACAGCTAATAAAAAAATATTAAAACCACCAAGGTCAGTTATAGCCGTTAATACAATAGCTGTTAGTCCAGCCGCAGGACCAGTAACACTTAATGATGAATTACTTAAAAAGCCAACAACTACACCTCCAACTACACCTGAAACAATACCTGAAAAAAGAGGCGCTCCAGAGGCTAATGCAATACCTAAACACAATGGTAATGCCACTAAAAAAACAACAAGTCCCGCTGCAAGATCTCCTCTTACATTAGAAAAAATAGAATGATTGTTCATGAATAATTTTATAACACATTAATACAACGCTCAAAAAATAGAGCAAAAAATTAAACGTATTATAAATTATTGGGAGGTGGTGAAAAGATTTGGTGTGCTAAATTGTAGCAACTAAGTTTAGATTCCATTAAAAAATTGAATCTTACTTCATTTTGAATAACAATATCGTAAAGCGAATGATTAGCTGTAGGTAAAATTTTAACTTCGTTAAATGGAGAATGATTTTCTTCTTCTTCACATAGTGTAAAGAAACAAGAAGTATCTGTTTTATCATCTACAAAACTTATCAAAGTAGGTGTAGATAAAAAAACAATGAAAGTGAATAAAAATATATTTACTGCTATTTTCATGTGGCGAATATAAGATTTCCAATTGAAACAATTCTTAAATATATTATAAAATACCTCAAAATAATATTAAACTATTTTGGGGTACTACATTTTAATTGATTTATTTTAAATTGCTTCTTCTAACCAAGCTTTAAACATCCAATTGGTTTTTTCTTGTTCCACAATAAAATCACTTATCATTGAGTTGGTGCCTTCGCCTTTAATAGCTGCAGTATTTTTTAAAATAACTCTTTCTAATTGCAAAAGCACACTTTTAGACTCTAAAATTAATTTTACAGCTTCTGAACCATTCGAAATATTTTTTCCAACTTTCATTTTACTGATTGAAATATAATCTGAAAAAGTATGCAATGGTGTACTCCCTAAAGTTAAAACACGCTCTGCAATTAAAACAATTTTCAATTGACTATCATTATATAATTCTTCAAACTTAAGATGCAAATCGAAAAAACGCTTTCCCTTAATATTCCAGTGAAGTCCTCTCAGATTTTGATAGTATACTTGAAAATTAGCTAGTAATTCATTCAACTATTTCACCAACTCTTCAGCTTCTGTAATCGGTAATCCTAAACTATTTAATTTCATAATATTCAATTTATTACATTAAATTTACAAAATTCATCCTCCTAATACTATAAGTTTAATTGATTGTTTTTATATTTGTATCAAATTATCTAATAATGACAATTACACAACTCTATTATGTTTTAGCTGTAGCCGAATACAAAAATTTCACTTTAGCGGCTGAAAAATGCTTTGTAACCCAACCCACGCTAAGCATGCAAATTCAAAAATTAGAAGATGAATTAGACGTTTTAATTTTTGATCGTAGTAAAAAACCAATTTTATTAACTGAAGTAGGTGAGAAAATTGTAAATCAAGCAAAGAATATTGTAAACGAAGCTGGACGCATTAAAGACATTGTAGACCAACAAAAAGGATATATTGGTGGAGAATTTAAAGTAGGTATCATCCCAACGATAATGCCTACTTTATTACCCATGTTTTTAAATAATTTCATTAAAAAATATCCGAAAGTAAATCTAATTATTGAAGAACAAACTACCGAGGAAATCATCAAGAAATTGAAGAATGGTCATTTGGATTGTGCTATTGCTGCAACACCACTTGAAGAGGAAAATTTAAAAGAAATTGTTCTTTACTATGAGCCATTTGTAGCTTATGTTCCTTCAAATCATGCATCTATTGACAAAAAGGAAATCGAAATTTCAGATTTGGATTTAGATAAAATCCTGCTTTTACAAGATGGTCATTGTTTTAGAAATGGAATTTTGAATTTATGTAAAAACAATAAATTCATTGCAGATAGTCATTTTCAACTAGAAAGTGGAAGCTTTGAAACGCTTATTAAACTTGCTGATGAAGGTCTTGGTACTACATTACTACCCTACCTTCATACATTAGAAATGAACGATAAAAGTAAATCGAAATTAAAATCTTTTAAAGACCCAAAACCGGCAAGAGAAGTTAGCTTAATTTACCCTAAAAACGAATTAAAAATTCATATCATAAACGCTTTACGAGATACAATTTCGGGAGTAGTACGCGGAGCGATTGCTTTTAGTGATGTAGAAATTATTAGTCCAAAGTCAAAATAAAAGTCCCGATGAAATCGGGACTTAGGATTTTAATTAATATAAATCAAACATTGTCTTAATTCAGGTTTTTCTTTTGTGAATTGTAAAAGCCATTCTCTCAACTGATCTACTTCATAAGGAAGTAAATTTTTTACAGCTTTTTCTAATTCTTTACAAAATAATTTAGGATCAAAACTTACGCGTTCCAAAATTGACTTGGTATAAGAAAACATTGGTCTTGGCATAACTATTACAGTTAATTGGTTAAACTTACTGGTAAGAACTTATTGTAAAATTAAACAATTAAATGGATTAAAAAAAAAATCAATATGCAAAAAAACGCTAAATTTTTATTAAATTTTTAAAAAAACAGGTGCTTTTTTAGCGCGTAACATTTCTCTTTTTCCGGGTGCACCAGGTAGTTTTTCAACTGAAAATCCAACACTTAACATAGCCTTTTTAATAACTGTTCGGCAAGCATAAGTTACTAAAACTCCATCTGGCAAAAGTGCATCATACATTTTTTTAAATATTGCTTCGCTCCATAATTCAGGCTGTGTAGGAAATCCGAAAGCATCAAAATAAATGAGATGGAAACGATCTTTATCTTCAATTTCCTGAAAAAACTGCTGATGCTTTGTCAAAGTAAAATTATTAGAGATATTTTGTGGAATTTCCCAATCGTCCGAATGCATTCTTTCAAAAATGGGGTGAAATTGAAATGCACCTAATTGTGAAACATAATTTAACTGTCCAATTTCTTTCATCGAAACGGGATAGGCTTCTATCCCAACATAATCTACATTTAGGGTTTCATGAGTTTCTAAAAAAGTAATAAAAGCATTCAAACCTGTACCATATCCTATTTCAAGTATTGAAATAGATGATTGATTTTTGAATAAATCCAATCCATTTTTAATAAAAACATGTTTAGCCTCTTGAATAGCTCCATGACTAGAATGGTAGTTTTCATTCCATTCTGGAATTCTTATAGTAGTTGTACCATCGTTTGTAATAATAATTTCTCGTTTCATAGCATAAAAAAAGGGTTTAAAAACCCTTCATTTTATTTAATATATAACTTCTTTATTCTTGGAATTGGGCCACTACATTTAACTTGATGACACTGTATACAAGCATCAACTCCATTATTAAAATGCTGTTTAGCGTTTTTAGGATCTTTATAAATCAATTCTTGTGCTTGGATGAATTTCTGTGCTTGTTCATCAAAAAAAGCATCTTTATCATTTTCGTCAGTCATAACGGCATTGTGAATCTTTACAAAATGCTGAGGAAATTTACCTATGGTATCACCTTTAATTATCCTATCTTTCAAACGTTGATTATCTACATACATTTGCTCCATAAGAGCTGCCATTTCTGACATTTCGTACATTTCAAATGCTTCAGAGCCTGAAGAGTCAATAGTTTGCTCTACAACATTTTCATCTTGTTGCTCAACTATCTTGTCTTTCTGACAGGATGGAAGCCCCAATAAAAAAACTAGAAAGGCTAAATTTAGTAATTTCATTCTTTATTTTTTAATATAAACTCCAGTTGCAGTATAAGAATAAGTCACTTCAGGTTTTTTAATTTTAGTAATTTCTTCTTTAGATTTTCCTGCATCTTTTGCATAATGTTTTAATTCATCCACAGTAACAACATCTACAAAAGCATATCCATTCACAATTACCTCATTTCCGTCCGCATTTAATGGAACAAAAAAACCATAATCTTTAAATTTTACGAATGAAGATTCTCCCTTACCCAAATCTAATTTCATCCAACAGCCTTTTTTCTTACAAACTGAATTGATAGTGGTTTTAAATTGAACTGGAATAGAATCTCCTTTTTTTAAGTTTTTATATTTTTTCAACATAGCATCTTTAGAAATGACTTTATTAGGTGTGAATTTTTCACCAAATGATGCATATCCTGATAAATTTGTTGTGTTAGACTTAGAGGTACTTTGAGCTTTAACTTGAAATGCAACTAATGCAAAAACGATAGCTAAAATGAATTTAATTTTTTTCATGATTTTACATATTATGTTACAAAAATAACATTTTTTTTAAAATCAGCCATCAATTTGTCTTTTTTAAAATTAGGATAATAGATTTTTTTAGAACTCGCGGGTTTAAATTTCATAACATTCATAAGTTGATATGTTAATATTTTTTTTACTAACCCAAATAAAAACTTCTTTTTTTTAGTAAATTTGCAATCAAAATGTATTATTCATCTTTTTTATTGTTGAAAATACAAAATTTAAACAACATAACCGTTTGAACCTAATGGAATTAAAAACTTTAAGCGAAATCGAAATCATTTCGGCTCCTGAAACAAAAATTAATCAAGTTGACTTCGAAAACTTAACTTTTGGTAATGTATTTACAGACCACATGTTGGTTTGTGATTATAAAAATGGAGCCTGGCAAAAACCTATAATTGAACCTTATGCGCCTTTCATGATAGATCCTTCTGCTAAGGTATTCCACTATGGGCAAGCGATTTTTGAGGGAATGAAAGCATATAAAGACCAACAAGATGATGTATGGTTATTCAGACCTGATGAAAACTTTCAACGATTCAATAAAAGTGCAACCCGAATGGCAATGCCGGAAGTTCCAGAAGATGTTTTTTTAGGAGGTTTACATCGTTTATTAGAAATCGAAAAAGATTGGGTTAAAAAAGGAAAAGGAAATAGTTTATACATCCGTCCGTTTATGATTGCAACCGGACATGGTGTAATTGCAGCGCCTTCTCAAGAATACCGTTTCATGATTATTTTATCTCCAGCGCGTTCATATTATTCTGGTGAAGTTAAAGTAATTATTGCTGAACACTTCAGTAGAGCAGCAAACGGAGGAATTGGAGCAGCAAAAGCCGCTGGAAATTATTCTGCTCAATTTTTTCCCACAAAACTAGCAAACGAACAAGGTTTCCAACAAATCATTTGGACAGACGATGCAACTCATACTAAACTAGAGGAAGCAGGAACAATGAATGTTTTCTTCAGAATTAATGATACTTTATATACCGCACCAACAAGCGAAAGAATCTTAGATGGTGTAACGCGTAAAAGTGTTATCGAATTAGCTAAAAGAGAAAATATAAATGTTGAAGTTCGCCCAGTTTTAGTAGAAGAAATTGTTGAGGCAGCTAAAAATGGTTCCCTAAAAGAAATTTTTGGAGCTGGAACTGCCGCTGTAATTAATCCTATTGTTGGATTTTCATTTCAAGACCATTATTACGAATTGCCTAAATTAGAACATTCAATAGCACTTGAAGTAAAAGAAAAATTAACAAACATTCAATACAAATTAGCTGAAGATACTTTTGGTTGGACTGTAAAAATATAGCATCAATTAGCAGTCGCAGTTATCAGTAAAATCATGAACTGATAACTGCGATTGCAAATTGTTACTATTTTAGAATGTCTTCAAAATTAGGTTTGAAGTAATTTGGACCTTTCATTACTTTTCCGTCTTCTCGGTAAATTGGTTTTCCGTCTTCTCCTAATTTACTCATATTAGAACGTTGGATTTCATCAAAAACTTCTTCAATTTTATGTTGTAAACCATGTTCTAGAATAGTACCACATAAAATATACAACATATCGCCTAAAGCATCTGCTACTTCAACAATATCATTATTTTGAACGGCCTCCAAATATTCCTCATTTTCCTCTTTCATCAAATTGAAACGAAGCTCATTTTTTAAAGCACCTAAATCGGCTTTCATTTCTTCACTAACCCCTAATCCATAAGTTTCGTGAAATAACTTTACAGCTTTTAATTGTTTTTGCATATTTATTCATCTAAATTTCACTAAATTTAAAAAAATTGATAGTATATAATTCTTACTTTTGTGAAAATTTTCAATATGTTTTCAACAGGCCAAATTTACTTTGCAATTTTCTTTATTGTAGCCTTTATTACTACCATGATTATTGTGTATCGGAAAGATTTAAAAGTATTAAAACCATTTTACAAAGGAACCTACTGGGTATTTTTAGGTTTTTTAGTATTCATAGGCTTGCTGTTCTTAATAAAATTTTTGATGAAAGGTTAAATTTGTTACTTTTGATAAATAACAGGCACTAAAATGAGAATTTTAAAATACATAATACTTCTTCTGGTACTTTTTATTGTGGCATTTATCGTATTTGTTGCTACGCAAAGGGGGGATTATAAAATTGAACGTTCAAGAGAAATAAAACTTTCTAAAGACTATGTATACTCGTTTGTATCAGATTCATCCTCATTTCAAGATTGGTCGCCATGGAAATCAAAAGCTTTTTTAAAAAAAACCATTCAATTAACTTCAGATAGCCTTTCACAAGAAATAAATGTTTCTGGAATCGAAAATAATTCCCTTATTCGTTTTCAAAAAACTAAAGAAGGGGTGTTATTGAGTTGGGAATTAGAAGGAAATTTAGATTTTAAATTGAAACTATTCAGTGTACTTCAAGGAGGAATCGAAAGTGTTTTAGGAAAAGAATTAAATAATGGTCTGAAAAATATCGATAGCTACTTATCTGAGGAGTTAAACAAATATTCTATTCAAGTAAATGGCGTAGTTACCAAACATATGACCAATTATATCCAACAAATTGACACTTGTAGTACCGAAGATTTTCAGAAAGTTTCAAAAAATATGTTGCAGAACATGATGCAATTTGTAAGAAAGAACGAAATATCCATCATAGGATTACCCTTCATAACTTACGAAAACATCAATCTAAACAAAAAAAAGATTGTTTTCGCCATGTGTGTTCCAGTAGAGGAAGAAATTTTAACTACTCCGGGTAGTGACTTTTCTGGTGGTCATTTTGATGAATTTTTAGCTATAAAAACCACCCTTACTGGAGATTATTCTCACCGCAAAGAAGCATGGAGTAAAGCGAGGGCTTTTGCTAGAAAAAACAACCTTATTGAAGATCCTACGCAAGGAAAATTTATTGAAATTTATAAAGTTAGTTTACCAAATGAACGCAAACCTTCAAAATGGGTAACAGAACTTTATCTTCCCATAAAAAAACGATTTAGCTCGCCTAAACCAAAAACAGAAAACGAAATCGTAACCGAAGATTAAAATAAGACGACTAAATAAATTGATAGATTATACCTTAATTAGGTGTTGAAATTATTTTAATTCGTCTTTTTCTTTACTTTTTCTTGCTTTTTGAAATAACCTCTAAACAAGAAATTGTGTTTCAACGCTTCTAAATCTTCATTCAGTTTAATGCTTGCTTTGTTGATATTCGTTATCGTTGAATCAATTTGTTGTACTAGTTTAGGGTCGTTAGAAAGGTAGTTTAAAGCGCCTTTTCCTTCTTTTACATTGGTAATAGTGGCATTTAAATTGGTCACCACTTTGTCAATTTCACTACTCGATTTCTCTAAGTTAATCACGATCTTTTTCATTCGATTGGCTACAACAGTATCATTTAAAGTACCGATTACATTGTCTTTTCGATTTAAATCGTTGATTAATTTATTCAAACTAGCCACTGATTCCGAAGTTCCTTTACTCGTAATGCGCAAATAATTCATCGTTTCTTGAAGATTTTTCGACATTATCGTATCACGAATCAACATTCCAACCGTTCCTTTTCCTTGCGTGATTTCTTGTGTAATTTTTAATAAATCTGCGGTTAACATAGCCGCATTTTCATTGGTAACATTTAAGGTTTCTAACATGGCATCAGTTCCAATTCGGCTGTATGACTTAATTGTATCACCATTTTTTACTTTTGGAGCTTCACCTCTACCCGAAATAATATTGATAATCATGTTGCCCACCAAACCATCGGAACTAATGGTAGCAATTGCATTTTTCTTAATGTGTTCCATAATTTTGTTATCAATAACCATGTGTACACTAATGGTGGTATCGTTAATCATTTCGATTTCTTTCACCGTGCCAATATCAATTCCAGCGTAGCGAACATTGTTTCCGGGTTGTAATCCGTTTACATTGACAAAAGTAGCTTTCAAATGGGAGGTATTACCAAACATATTTTGCTTGTTTCCAATAAAATAAATGGCGGCTAAGAATACCAAAGTGCCTATGATAACAAAGATTCCGAGTTGTATTTTTTGAGAATTGGTCTTTTCCATTGCTAAAACTATTTAAAAAATGCTTGTACTTTTGGATCGGTTGAACTGGCTAATTCGTCAAACGTTCCTTCTATATAATTGATGCCATCAATCAATAAAATCATGCGATTGGCGATTACTTTAGCGCAATCCACATCGTGCGTGATGATAATCGAAGACGTGTTGTATTGTTTTTGTATCGAATTCATCAAAAGTACAATTTCTTTTGATGTAATTGGGTCTAAACCGGTTGTAGGTTCGTCGTATAAGATAATTTTTGGTTTTAAAATCAAGGTTCTGGCCAAAGCAATTCTTCGCTTCATACCGCCCGAAAGTTCGTTCGGCATCAAATCAATTGCATGTGCTAAACCAACGCTTTCTAAAGCTTCCATTACCAAAGGTATAGTATCTTCAATTACACCAAATTTTTTCGTGTGACGACGCAACGGAAATTCTAAATTCTCACGAACGGACATCGAATCGTACAACGCATTTCCTTGAAATAAAAAGCCTATTTCGGTACGTAGTTCGTCTAAATCTTCTTGTTCGAGTTTGTTAATTTCCTGATTCATCACTAAAATCGAACCGCTATCGGGTTGTTCTAGACCAATCACACATTTAATCATCACCGATTTTCCCGAGCCCGATTTTCCCATTACCACTAAATTTTCTCCTTCAAAGAGTTCCAAATTGAAACCATTCAAAACCACATTGCTGCCAAATTGCTTGTGCAAGTCTTTGATGGTAATAATCGCATTTTTAGTTGGAGTTGTCATGGTTATAAATCGTAAAAAATGTTCGTTACAAAAACCGCTACAAAGTCAATAATGAAAAGCAACATAGATGTATAAACTACCGCCGCATTCGCTGCTTTTCCTACGCCAGCCGTACCTTTTTTACAGTTGTAGCCTTTGTAGCAACCCACTAAACCAATCGCAAACCCAAAAAAGAAGGTTTTGATGGTAGCTGGCACAATATCGCTGTATTCTAAAATATTAAAAACCTGATTGAAATATAACGTAAACGACACATTTCCTTTGATGTTTTCCACTAGAAACGAACCGTAAATAGCTATAAAATCGCCTACGATTACGAGTAATGGCAACATCAAGGTAGTCGCTAAAATTCGCGTAATGACTAAATATTTGAAGGGATTGGTTCCCGAAACTTCCATAGCATCAATTTGTTCGGTTACTTTCATGGAACCTAATTCGGCACCAATTCCTGAGCCAATTCTTCCGGCGCAAATTAAAGCGGTTATGATGGGACCAATTTCACGAATAATAGAAACACTCACCATAGACGCCATCCAAGAAACAGCACCAAATTCCTGCAACGTAGGGCGAGATTGCAAGGTAAAAACCAAACCAATGATAAACCCCGTAACGCTAACCAACAACAAAGAGCGATTTCCAATATAAAAACACTGACGTAAGAGTTCTTTGAATTCGTAAGGCGGTTTCCAAAATTCTTTGAAAAAACGCCCTGCAAAGTAGGAGAGTTCGCCCACTTCGATGAGGAAGTTTTGTAAAGCTTCAGTAAGATTGTCGAAATATTTTTTCATGAAGCATCTTAATTACAATCAAATATAGTGATTTTTAATCAGATAAAACATGACATTTGTAAGAGTTGTAGTAAAAAATCCGACTTGTGGTGGAGTGGGATTTGGTTTGGGTTATGGGTTGTAAATTTGTGCTATTAGAGTGGAGAAATCGAATTGTTTTTTCTTCATTTCTGTATTTATAAGTAAAAAAAATAAATTTCCCTAGGGTAATTAAATAATTTCCCTAGGGAAATTGTTTGTTTTCTGTACAGCAATTATATAAATGCCCTAGGGAAAATAAAATAATAACAGTTAGTAATTGAAATATTAACACTGTTTGTTACGCATAAAGCTTCTTAATTGTGAATAGTATTAAATAATAAAATCCGACTTGTGGTGGAGTCGGATTTTGGCTGTTATTTGTGTAGGAATCATACAATCAGGTTAATCAGGTTTATTTTTAATTGAATCTTGTTCTTTATTCTGATTGTATTTTTCAATGTCACGTTTTGCTTTATTCCCGTTTTTACGAGCATAATAGGCTCCAATTAAAACCACAATAAGAAATAAAATTTGTTGTGTCATTGTTGTAATTCTTTGAATTTTATTTGACTCTTTCAAAGTATGGAATTTAATCCCTTTTGCTCTTTATTTTTTTTGTTTGTCAGGCAGGATATTTTGTTATGAAATCTCTTACAGATGATATTAAACTATTAACTTGTTCTTTAGTATATTCGCTATAATTGCCATGTGCTGCTTTATTTCGAAGATCTAACCAAGCAGTTATTGATTTTTGAGTTAATAAATTGTAAACACCTGCTTTTGCAAGTTCTTGATTTATTCTTTCTGCTTTAAATGGTCGTCCATCAGTTTCTATTTCTATTTCATTTTTTAAAGCCATCTTTTTTAAATGTCCCTCAAGAGTAGATCCAATTATTACTGCTGAGGGATCTTTATATCCATTTGAAAGTAGATGTTCAGCCATCTCAATAAAATCTGAAAAAATATCTGCATGGACAATTTCTTCGAATGATTTTAAATAATCATTTTTTAAATCTTCTCTCAAAGCTAAAGCAATTCCTATAATTGATGTAGTATGTGTATGTAGTGCAGGATTTTGATCGATAATTCTTTTTACTTCTTTGAAATAGGTTGAGTTTTCACCAACAATTCTTTCAATAGCCGCAATAGTTCTTGAAATTAGACTTTGCCTTTCAAATTTCGGGTGATCACTTAAATCACTGTGTGATGAAGTTCGTTTTAAATTTTCAAAAGTTGAGATAACGTCATCTAGTTGTTTTATAAATATTGAATTGTCCATTTATGAAAGTTTATTTTGAAGTTTACTCAAATTATGTTTAACTATAACTTTTATTACTTTGTTTATTAAACAAGTTCAAGTAAATAATTTAATTCATAGCTTTATCAAATATAATCAAATTTTCCTACAAACCCTTTCCAACATATCAACAAAAAATCCGACCTGCTTTCACAAATCGGATTTAATCTATATTCTAAAATCTATTTTCTTTGTTCTAAGGACTACAAGTGAATTACTTCACCGTAAGCATCAGCAACCGCTTCCATAACCGCTTCACTCATCGTTGGGTGAGGGTGAACTGCTTTCAATATTTCGTGTCCTGTAGTTTCTAATTTACGAGCTACAACTGCTTCAGCAATCATATCGGTAACGCCGGCACCAATCATGTGGCAACCTAACCATTCGCCGTATTTTGCATCAAAAATTACTTTTACAAATCCGTCTGGAGTTCCCGCTGCTTTTGCTTTTCCTGAAGCTGAGAATGGGAATTTACCTACTTTGATTTCGTATCCTTTTTCTTTCGCTTGCTTTTCTGTCATACCCACAGAAGCAATTTCTGGAGTTGCATACGTACAACCTGGAATGTTTTCGTAATCTAACGCTTCTACGTGTAAACCTGCGATTTTTTCCACACATAAAATACCTTCCGCCGAAGCCACGTGAGCTAAAGCTTGTCCAGGAGTTACATCACCAATTGCGTAGTAACCTGGAACGTTAGTTTGGTAATAAGCGTTAACTAAGATTTTATCTCTATCCGTAG
>JAHRWO010000050.1 GCA_019105125.1 Flavobacterium sp. | reverse complement strand
GGTTTCGTTTTTTACATTTAATTGTAACATAGCTTTTGGCTTTTGGCAAATATAGAAAAAGGAAATGAGAATATTAAAGAGTCGAGTGTTATAAATTTATGGAAAACCAACACAAATTCCGTATAAATGATTAAATTTGAGTAAACTATAAAATTATTAATTATGGGACTTTCAAATTTTTTTAGTTCTCTTTTTGGAAAAGCAAAAGAGAAAGCAGAAATAGCCAAAGAAAACTTAAGCGAAGTGGCAGAAAATGTAGCTGAAAAAGCTGTTGATGTAGCCGAAGACGTAAAAGAAACTGTTGAAAATGTAGCTGAAAAAGTATCGGATAAACTCGAAGAAATGGGTGTGCCTGAAAAAGTAAACGAATTTGTTGATGTCGCTAAAGAAAAAACAGCCGAAGCTGCGGGTTGGGTTGAAGAAAAAGCACACAACTTAAAAGAATCATTACAAAATGCCGCTGAAACTGTAGAAGACAAAGTGGAAGATTTAACAGGAAATACAGAAGAGGAAGCACAAAAACCTACTGAGTAAATTTCAAACTAATACAAACAAAAATCCCACTTTTCAGTGGGATTTTTTTATGATTATCTGTCTTTTACTTCTTTAAAAGGACGTAATGTATAACCTGTGTAAACTTGTCTTGGACGACCAATTGGTTCTTTATTAACTCTCATTTCTTTCCACTGAGCAATCCAACCTGGTAAACGACCAATAGCAAATAAAACGGTAAACATTTCAACTGGAATACCCATAGCGCGGTAGATAATTCCTGAATAGAAATCTACGTTTGGATATAAGTTTCTTGATTTGAAATATTCGTCTTCTAAAGCTACTTTTTCTAATTGTTTAGCAATATCTAATAATGGATCGTCAACTCCTAAAGCTGTTAATACATCATCCGCTGCTTTTTTAATGATAGTTGCTCTTGGGTCAAAGTTTTTGTAAACACGGTGTCCGAATCCCATTAAACGGAATGGATCGTCTTTATCTTTTGCTTTTAAAACGAATTTAGCCACATCTCCACCATTATCATGGATTTCTTGTAACATTTCTAAAACCGCTTGATTAGCACCACCATGAAGTGGTCCCCAAAGTGCAGAAACTCCAGCAGAAATTGAAGCAAATAAACCAGCATGAGAAGAACCAACAATTCTCACTGTAGAAGTAGAACAGTTTTGTTCGTGATCTGCGTGCAAGATGAATAATTTATCTAAAGCTTCGATAACTTTTGGATCTGCTTTGTAAGGTCCAGTTGGTAATTCAAACATTAATCGCATGAAATTTTCAACATAACCTTTTGTATTATCGTAATAATTTAATGGGAATCCCATTGTTTTTCTGTAAGTCCATGTTGCAATTACTAGGAATTTACCCATAGTTTTACAAACTGCCTCATACATTTCTTTTTCATTATGAGGATTTACAGATTTTGGATTAAACGCTGTTAATGCACTTGTTAATGAAGCTAAAACACCCATTGGATGAGCTGTTTTAGGGAAACCATCAATGATGTTTTTCATTTCCTCATTAACCAATGTATATTTACGGATATCATTTTCAAATTTTGTTAATTGAGCAGCTGTTGGTAACTCACCAAAAATTAACAAATAAGAAACTTCCAAGAAATCAGCTTTATCAGCTAACTCTTCAATAGAATATCCTCTGTAACGTAAGATTCCCTCTTCACCATCTAAGAAAGTAATCTCACTTGTACATGAACCTGAGTTTTTGTATCCAGGATCAATTGTAATAGCACCAGATGCACTACGCAACTTGTCTATGTCGATAGCAACCTCATTCTCAGTCCCTACGATTACAGGGAACTCATACTTTTGGCCATCAAGCTCTAATATTGCAGTTTTTGACATATTGTTATAATGTGTTTTTTTGATAAATATTTATGTATTTTGCGAATTTAACAAATAATCCTCTAACAATAAAGAAAATAATTATAATTTATGGTTAAATAATATACATAAAAAATCCTGTTGTAAAATACTACAACAGGATTTTAAACGATATTTAAAAGTAATTATTTTTTTACTTTGAAAGCATTAACACCTGGAAAATAAGCCACATCTGCTAATTCTTCTTCAATTCTTAATAATTGATTGTATTTTGCCATACGATCTGAACGTGAAGCCGAACCTGTTTTGATTTGTCCACAGTTCAAAGCCACTGCTAAATCAGCAATTGTGTTATCTTCTGTTTCTCCAGAACGGTGTGACATTACTGAAGTATATCCTGCATTATGTGCCATATTAACTGCTGCAATGGTTTCAGTTAAAGTTCCAATTTGATTAACTTTAATTAAAATTGAATTCGCAATAGATTGGTTAATTCCTCGAGATAATCTTTCTACGTTTGTTACGAATAAATCGTCACCTACTAATTGTACTTTATCTCCGATTTTCTCTGTCAATAATTTCCAACCTTCCCAATCGTCTTCGTACATTCCGTCTTCGATAGAAATGATTGGATATTTTTCTGTCAATTCTGCCAAATAAGATGCTTGTTCTTCAGAAGTTCTGATTTTTCCTGTTTCACCTTCAAATTTAGTATAATCGTATTTTCCGTTTACATAAAACTCTGAAGCCGCACAATCTAAAGCAATCATTACATCATCACCAAAAGTATAACCTGCATTAGTAACGGCTAATTTGATTGAATCTAAAGCGTCTTCTGTTCCACCAGCTAAATTTGGAGCAAATCCACCTTCATCACCTACTGCAGTAGATAAATTTCTATCGTGTAATACTTTTTTCAAGTTGTGGAAAATTTCAGTTCCCATTTGCATCGCATGAGTAAAATCTTTTGCTTTGACAGGCATAATCATAAATTCTTGGAAAGCAATTGGAGCATCAGAATGAGAACCACCATTAATGATGTTCATCATTGGAACTGGCAATGTATTAGCAGAAACACCGCCAACGTAACGATATAATGGCATCCCTAATTCGTTAGCTGCTGCTTTTGCCACAGCAAGAGAAACACCTAAGATTGCATTAGCACCAAGATTTGATTTATTTGCTGTTCCGTCTAAATCAATCATCATTTTGTCGATTAAATTTTGTTCGAAAACCGACATTCCTACAATCGCTTCAGCAATTTTTGTATTTACATTTTCAGCTGCTTTTAAAACACCTTTTCCCATGAAAGCCTTACCACCATCACGAAGTTCAACTGCTTCATGCTCTCCAGTAGAAGCGCCACTTGGAACAGCTGCTCTTCCTAAAATTCCATTATCTGTAACTACATCAACTTCGATTGTTGGATTTCCACGCGAATCTAAAATTTGTCTAGCGTGAACTTTGATAATTATACTCATTTTATATTTTTTTAAGTTGTTATTTATTGAATAATAACAAATTTATAATTTAAACTATAATGATACTGAAAAACTCAAAAAACTTATAAACGATAACGTTTTAGTTAGCTGCAGTTTTTATATTTTCGATAAATTGATCGAATAAATAACTGGAATCGTGTGGTCCAGGGCTTGCTTCTGGGTGATATTGCACTGAAAAACAGTTTTTCGATTTCATTCGCATTCCCGCCACAGTTCCGTCATTCAAATGTTCGTGTGTTAATTCGAAATCAGGGTGTTTATCTAATTCTTCTCTCACAATAGCAAAACCGTGATTTTGAGAAGTGATTTCCCCTTTTCCAGTAATCACATTTTTTACTGGATGATTGATTCCACGGTGACCGTTGAACATTTTATAAGTTGAAATTCCATTAGCTAAACCAATGATTTGATGTCCTAAACAGATACCAAATAAAGGTTTATTCTCATTAAGAATTTGACGTGCTACTTCTTGAGCAGTTTCTAAAGGTTCTGGATCACCAGGTCCGTTTGATAAGAAATAACCGTCTGGATTGAATGCTTTCAAATCTTCAAAAGAAGCGTTGTAAGGAAAAACTTTAATGTAACAATCTCTCTTAGCTAAGTTTCTAAGAATATTAGTTTTGATTCCTAAATCTAATGCTGAAATTTTATATTTAGCGGTTTCTTGACCGAAGAAATAAGGCTCTTTAGTAGAAACTTTTGATGCTAATTCCAAACCATTCATATCTGGAATTTGTGCTAATTTTTCTTTTAATTCTTCTATTGGAGTTCCGTCTGTACAAATAACAGCATTCATAGCTCCATTATCTCTGATATAACTTACCAATGCTCTTGTATCTACGTCTGAAATTACAATAAGATTTTGTTTGCTTAAATAATCGAACAAACTCTCTGAAGCATCCACTCGAGAATAATTAAAGCTAAAGTTTTTACAAACCAATCCCGAAATTTTAACTGAATCAGATTCTACTTCTTTCTCATTTACACCATAATTTCCAATGTGTGCATTGGTAGTAACCATGATTTGCCCGAAATAAGAAGGATCGGTAAAAATTTCTTGATAACCTGTAGTTCCGGTATTAAAAGCGACTTCACCAAAAGTAACTCCTTCAATTCCGATTGATTTTCCGTGAAAAATGGTTCCGTCTTTAAGAAGCAAAACGGCCTTAGAGCGATTGTTGTATTTCATTGTGTTGTGTTGTTGTGCGTGCAAATTTAGTTATAAAAGTTGTTTTTTTCAACTGTTTAAATCGTAAAACCAAAAAAAAAGGATAAACTTAAAAAAGTCTATCCTTATTATTTTTACATGAATACTTTCATGATTATTCTGTAGCTTCAGTATTTTCAGAAGTTTCAGCAGCTGGAGCTTCAGGAGCAGTACCTTCCGCTTTTTTAGCTCTACCACGACGAGTCGTTTTCTTAACTTCTTTTTTACCACCATTGTACAATGTGTTGAAATCTACTAACTCAATCATTGCCATATCAGCGTTATCTCCTAAACGGTTACCTAACTTGATAATACGAGTGTATCCTCCTGGGCGGTCACCTACTTTAGCAGCAACTTCTCTGAAAAGTTCTGTAACTGCATATTTGTTTCTTAAATAAGAAAAACAAATACGACGGTTGTGAGTAGTATCTTCTTTTGATTTTGTAACTAATGGTTCAACAAATTGTTTTAAAGCTTTAGCTTTAGCAACAGTAGTGTTGATACGCTTATGTTCGATTAAAGAACAAGCCATGTTAGCTAACATAGCAGCTCTATGTCCTTTTTGTCTACTTAAATGATTGAATTTTTTTCCGTGTCTCATGACGTCTATTATTTATCTTCATCTTGCATCAATCCTTTCGGAGCGCAAAATATGAAGCAATTATTCTTTATCTAACTTGTATTTAGTTAAATCCATTCCGAAAGTTAGGTTTTTATTTGCCACTAACTCATCTAATTCAGTTAATGATTTTTTACCAAAATTACGGAACTTCATTAAGTCGTTCTTGTTGAAAGATACTAAATCACCTAATGTATCAACTTCAGCCGCTTTTAAACAATTTAATGCTCTAACAGATAAGTCCATATCAACTAATTTAGTTTTCAATAACTGTCTCATGTGAAGAGATTCTTCGTCATAAGACTCAGTTTGAGCAATTTCATCTGCCTCAAGAGTAATTCTTTCATCAGAGAACAACATAAAGTGGTGAATTAACGTCTTAGCAGCTTCAGTTAATGCATCTTTAGGATGGATAGATCCATCTGTAATGATTTCAAAAACTAATTTTTCATAATCCGTTTTTTGTTCCACACGGAAATTCTCAATAGCATATTTTACATTCTTTACTGGTGTGTAAATAGAATCTGTAAAAATAGTTCCTATTGGAGCATTTGATTTTTTGTTCTCTTCAGCAGGAACATATCCTCTACCTTTTTCGATAGAAAGTTCCATGTTGATAGCTGTTTTGCTGTCTAAATTACAGATAACTAGATCTGGATTTAAAACTTGAAAACCAGAGATGAATTTTTGAAAATCACCTGCAGTAATTTTATCTTTACCTGAAAGAGAGATAGAAACAGATTCATTATCGATATCCTCAATTTGACGTTTGAAACGTACTTGTTTAAGGTTTAAGATAATTTCTGTTACATCTTCCACTACACCAGCGATTGTAGAGAACTCATGTTCTACACCTTCAATACGTACTGATGTAATAGCATAACCTTCAAGTGAAGAAAGCAAAACTCTTCTAAGTGCATTACCAACAGTCAATCCGTAACCAGGTTCCAAAGGTCTAAATTCAAATTTACCTTCGAAATCCGTAGAATCGATCATGATAACTTTATCGGGCTTTTGAAAATTAAATATTGCCATATTTCGACTAATGTCAATTATTATTTGTTATACAACTCAACGATTAGTTGTTCTTTAATGTTTTCTGGAATTTGAAGTCTTTGAGGAACAGAAACGAAAGTTCCTTCTTTAATATCATTATTCCAAGTAATCCACTCATAAACTTGAGAAGATGCAGCTAAAGAACGGTCAATAGCTTCAAGAGATTTTGATTTTTCACGTACAGCAACTTTATCACCTGGTTTTAGGTGGTAAGAAGGTACATTAACAACTTCACCATTTACAGTGATGTGTCTGTGAGATACAATTTGACGAGCTGCTCTACGAGATGGAGCAATACCCATTCTGTAAACTACGTTATCTAAACGAGCTTCACATAATTGTAATAAGATTTCACCTGTTACTCCAGAAGCAGCAGATGCTTTTTTGAATAAGTTTCTGAATTGTTTTTCTAAAATACCGTAAGTATATTTAGCTTTTTGCTTTTCCATTAACTGAACAGCATATTCAGATTTTTTACCTCTCTTTTTAGCTAAACCATGTTGCCCTGGAGGGTAATTTCTTTTTTCGAAGGCTTTATCATCTCCGAAGATTGCTTCGCCAAATTTACGAGCAATTTTTGTTTTTGGACCAGTATATCTTGCCATTTTAAAAAATTAAAAAAGGTAGGAATTATGAATTCAGGTCTATATCCTTCGATAATTTTAAACCTACCCGTATTATACTTAAATTATACTCTTCTTCTTTTCGGAGGACGACATCCGTTATGTGGCATTGGAGTTACATCAATGATTTCTGTAACTTCAACTCCTGAGTTATGGATTGATCTAATAGCAGATTCTCTACCATTTCCTGGACCTTTCACATAAACTTTAACTTTTTTAAGTCCAGCTTCAAGAGCTACTTTACTACAATCTTCTGCTGCCATTTGAGCTGCATAAGGAGTATTCTTTTTAGAACCTCTAAAGCCCATTTTACCAGCTGAAGACCAAGAAATTACTTCACCTTTCTTGTTAGTTAACGAGATGATGATGTTGTTAAAAGTAGCATTAATATGTGCTTCTCCCGAAGATTCAACGATAACTTTACGTTTTTTTGCAGTTGCTTTAGCCATATTATTACTTATTATTTAGTTGCTTTTTTCTTGTTAGCAACAGTTTTTCTCTTACCTTTTCTAGTTCTAGAGTTGTTTTTAGTTCTTTGACCTCTTAATGGAAGTCCAGCTCTATGACGAATACCTCTTTGACATCCGATATCCATTAAACGTTTGATGTTTAATTGAACTTCAGAACGCAATTCACCTTCAATCTTGTAGTATGATACCGCGTCACGGATAGCTCCGATTTCGTCATCATTCCAATCTTGAACTTTCTTGTCTTCGCTCACTTGAGCTTTAGCTAAAATATCTTTAGCTCTGCTTTTACCAATACCAAATATGTATGTTAAAGCAATGATTCCTCTTTTTTGTTTAGGTATATCTACCCCTGCAATTCTTGCCATAATTATCCTTGTCTTTGTTTAAATCTAGGATTCTTTTTGTTAATAACGTATAATCTTCCTTTTCTACGTACAATAATGCACTCGGCACTTCTCTTTTTAACTGATGCTCTTACTTTCATTTTAATAGCTTTAGTATCTATAAGTAATTCTTGCTTTAGACAAATCGTAAGGGCTCATTTCAAGTTTCACCTTGTCTCCTGGTAACAACTTAATGTAATGCATACGCATTTTACCAGAAATATGAGCAATTACAACATGTCCGTTTTCTAATTCTACACGAAACATAGCATTTGATAATGCTTCAATAATGGTTCCGTCTTGTTCTATTGCTGATTGCTTTGCCATAAAAAATTAAGCTACTGCTTTTCTATTTTTACCACTTTTCATCAAACCATCATAGTGTTTATTCAACAAATAAGAATTTATTTGCTGGATAGTATCTATTGCAACTCCAACCATGATAAGTAAAGAAGTACCACCATAAAAATAACCCCAAGCACCTTGTACTCCAAGTAAACTTACTGCAACAGCTGGGAACACAGCTACTAAAGCAAGAAATAACGAACCTGGAAAAGTAATTAAAGACATAATTTTATCTAGGTAATCTCCAGTTTCAACACCTGGTTTAACACCTGGAATGAAACCTCCACTTCTTTTTAAATCATCTGCCATCTTATTAGTAGGTACTGTAATTGCGGTGTAAAAGTACGTAAAAATTACGATTAACAAAGCAAAAACAATATTATAAACTAAACCGAATGGATCGTTGAACATTCCTGCAATAGAAAGCGCAGTATCTGATTCTTTAGCCAAACCAGAAACAGCAGCAGGAATAAACATAATAGCTTGAGCAAAAATGATCGGCATAACACCTGATGCATTTAGTTTTAATGGGATAAACTGTCTGTTACCACCCATCATGTCTTCTTCAAAATCCCCAGAAACGGTACGTCTTGCATACTGTACTGGAATTTTTCTTACAGCCATTACTAATAAAATACATGCAATTATTACTAAGAACCAAAGTATTAATTCAATTACAATCATCATAACTCCTCCATTTGCTTGAGAAGTTCTTGATGAAAACTCTTGAATAAAAGCTTGTGGCATTCTTGCAATAATACCTACCATTATCAATAAAGAGATACCATTACCAATTCCTTTATCAGTAATTTTTTCTCCTAACCACATTGCAAAAATAGTCCCAGTTACTAAGATTAGTACTGAAGAATAAATGAAAGTTGGCCCAGTTAACATAAATGCTTCACCTGGTAATGTTCTGTACAAGTTATAGATATAACCAGGACCTTGAACTAAAGTAATTAAGATTGTTAACCATCTTGTAATTTGGTTAATTTTCTTTCTACCACTTTCACCGTCTTTTTGTAATTTTTGTAAATATGGTACCGCAATTCCCATTAATTGAACTACGATAGAAGCTGATATGTACGGCATGATACCTAATGCAAATACAGAAGCTTGCGAAAACGCACCTCCTGTAAATACATTGATTAACCATCCGATACCTTCATCAGTTTGGTTTGTAAGATTTGTCAATTTAGTAGCATCAATCCCCGGAAGGGTTACTTGTGCACCAAAACGGTACACTAATAATAATCCAAGAGTTAATAAAATACGATTTTTTAACTCTTCGATTTTCCAAACGTTGATGAATGAATCTATAAATTTCTTCATTTTACTAAAGGATTATAAAGTTACAGCTTCTCCACCAGCAGCCTCGATAGCCGCTTTTGCAGATGCAGTAAATTTGTGAGCACTTACTTTAAGTTTTGTTTTTAGCTCACCTCTTCCTAAAATCTTTACTAAGCTATTTTTTGTAGCTAAACGAGTATCTACAAATACAGAAAAATCAACTGTATCAGTTACTACACCGTTATCTACTAATAATTGTAACGAATCAAGATTAATACCTTGATATTCTACTCTATTGATGTTCTTGAAACCAAACTTAGGAACACGTCTTTGAAGTGGCATTTGACCTCCTTCAAAACCAATTTTCTTAGAGTATCCAGAACGAGACTTAGCTCCTTTGTGACCACGTGCAGCAGTACCACCTTTACCAGAACCTTCTCCTCTACCTACTCTTTTATTTTGGTTGTGAACTGAACCTTCAGCTGGTTGTAAGTTACTTAAATTCATAACTGTATAGTGTTATTTAGTTTCTTCAACAGAAACTAAGTGTTTAACTTTATTTACCATTCCAAGGATAGCAGGATTTGCATCATGCTCAACAACTTGTCCCATTTTACGAAGACCTAAAGCTTCCAAAGTTCTCTTTTGATCAAGAGGACAATTGATTTTACTTCTTACTTGTTTTACTTTTAATTTTGCCATGATTTCCTGTTAATTAACCTTTGAATACTTTTTCTAAAGATACTCCTCTTTGTTTAGCTACAGTAGCAGCACTTCTCATTTGTAATAAAGCATCAAAAGTTGCTTTTACCACATTGTGAGGGTTAGATGAACCTTGCGATTTAGATAATACATCGTGAACACCTACAGACTCCAATACCGCACGAACAGCACCACCAGCAATAACTCCAGTACCGTGTGAAGCTGGCATTAAGAATACTCTAGCACCACCAAATTTACCTTTTTGCTCATGAGGAACAGATTGTCCTTGAAGAGGAATTCTAACTAAGTTTTTCTTAGCATCTTCCACCGCTTTAGCGATTGCTTCAGAAACATCTTTAGATTTTCCTAATCCATGACCCACTACTCCGTTTTCATCACCAACTACTACGATAGCAGAAAAACCAAATGCTCTACCTCCTTTAGTAACTTTAGTAACACGATTTACACTCACCAAACGATCTTTTAATTCAAGACCTCCTGGTTTTACAATCTCTACGTTTTTATAATTATGATACATAATTTCTTAGAATTTAAGTCCAGCTTCTCTAGCTCCTTCAGCTAATGATTTCACACGTCCATGGTATAAATACCCACCTCTATCAAAAGAGATTGTAGTGATACCTGCTTTAAGAGCTTTTTCAGCAACTAATTTACCAACTGCTTTTGCAGTTTCAACAGCAGTTCCTTGTGCAACACCTTTATCTCTTGATGAAGCTGCTACTAAAGTAGTACCGTTTACATCATCTATGATTTGCGCATAGATTTCTTTATTACTTCTGAATACAGAAAGTCTTGGTTGAGCAGCAGTTCCGCTTACAATCTTTCTGATTCTGAACTTAATTCTTTGTCTTCTTTCAGATTTTGTTAATGACATAGTCTTAATTTTTAAGCTGATTTACCTGCTTTTCTTCTTAGTTCTTCTCCTACAAACTTAACTCCTTTTCCTTTATATGGCTCAGGTTTGCGGAAACCTCTGATCTTCGCAGCTACTTGACCTAATAATTGTTTGTCGAATGAAGATAATTTCACTATCGGATTTTTACCTTTTTCTGATACTGTTTCAACAGTAACTTCTTTTACAACTTCTAGAACGATGTTGTGAGAGAAACCTAAAGCTAAATCAAGTTTTTGACCTTGATTAGAAGCTCTATATCCAACTCCAACTAATTCTAATTCTTTTGTAAAACCTTCAGAAACACCAACAATCATGTTGTTGATTAATGAACGATAAAGTCCGTGTTTCGCTCTCTCAGTTTTATAATCAGATGAACGTTCAACGATAACTTGGTTATCTTCGATTTTAACGGTTACATCAGAAAATTCTTGAGTAAGCTCGCCTAATTTTCCTTTTACTGTAATTACAGCATCTTTAACTTCTACAGTTACTCCAGCTGGAATTGCAATTGGATTTTTACCTATTCTTGACATTGTCTCGTCTTTTTATTAATATACGTAACAAATTACCTCTCCACCAACATTTAATTGCTTAGCTTGTTTTCCTGTCATCAATCCTTTTGATGTAGAAACAATAGCAATACCTAAACCATTTAAGATTCTTGGTAAGTCTGATGAACCAGCATATTTACGTAAACCTGGTTTACTAATTCTTTGGATATCTTTGATTACAGACTCTTTCGTGTCTTTATCATATTTAAGTGCAATTTTGATTGTACCTTGAACAGTAGAATCGTCAAATTTGTAACTTAAGATATATCCTTGATCGAATAAAATCTTTGTGATTTCTTTCTTCATATTAGAAGCAGGAATTTCAACCACTTTGTGGTTGGCTCTTACTGCATTTCTAACACGCGTTAGATAATCGGCAATTGGATCTGTATACATATGTATAGATTTGCGGTTATGGTTTTCAATCCGCCCTCAGCGGATTGAACCTTTAACCAATTAAACTTATTTTTTGGATTGCAAAAGTAATAACTTTTTTTGGAATTACCAAGATGCTTTTTTAACACCTGGAATTAATCCTTGATTTGCCATTTCACGGAATGTTACACGAGAAATACCAAACTGACGCATATACCCTCTTGGTCTACCTGTTAATTTACAACGATTGTGTACTCTAACTGGACAAGAATTTTTTGGTAATTTTTGTAAACCTTCGAAATCACCAGCTTCTTTTAAAGCTTTTCTTTTCTCAGCATACTTTTCTACTAATGCAATTCTTTTCACCTCACGGGCTTTCATTGATTCTTTAGCCATGTCTTAATTCTTTTTAAAAGGTAATCCTAATTCCGCTAATAATGCTTTTGCTTCTTTGTCTGTTTCAGCAGAAGTTACAAAAGTAATATCAAAACCAGCAATTTTATTTACTTTATCAATATCAATTTCTGGGAAAATGATTTGTTCTAACACTCCTAAATTGTAGTTTCCTCTACCATCAAATCCAGTTGATTTGATTCCGTTGAAGTCTCTTACACGTGGTAAAGATGAAGTAATCAATCTATCTAAGAATTCATACATTCTTTCTCCACGTAAAGTTACTTTAGCACCAATTGGCATACCTTTTCTTAATTTGAAAGAAGCAACGTCTTTTTTAGAAATAGTAGCAACTGCTTTTTGCCCAGTAATTTTTGTTAATTCTTCAACAGCGTAATCTACTAATTTTTTATCAGATACAGCTGCACCAACTCCACGGCTTACAACAATTTTCTCAAGTTTAGGAACTTGCATTACATTTTTGTAACCGAACTCTTCTGTAAGAGCAGCAATAACTCTACTCTTATATTCTTCTTTTAGTCTAGGAATATATGCCATAACTATAGTACTTGATTAGATTTTTTTGAAAATCTCACTTTCTTGTCTCCTTCTTGTTTGAAACCAACTTTAGTCACTTCTTTTGACTTTGGGTCAATTAAAGACAAGTTAGACACATGAATAGGAGCTTCTTTCTTAACGATTCCTCCTTGAGGGTTTTTAGCACTTGGTTTTGTATGTTTCGAAACCATGTTAACTCCTTCAACAACCGCTTTGTTTTTCTCACGAAGAACTCTAAGAACTTTACCTTCAGAACCTTTGTGGTCTCCAGCAATAACTCTTACGATATCTCCTGATTTAATTTTTAGCTTTATCATTTGTATAAGAATTAAAGCACTTCAGGTGCTAATGATACAATTTTCATGAATTGTTTTTCACGAAGTTCTCTGGCAACCGGACCAAAAACACGAGTTCCTCTCATTTCTCCTGCAGCGTTTAACAATACACATGCGTTATCGTCAAAACGGATGTAAGATCCATCAGCTCTTCTCACTTCTTTTTTGGTACGTACAACTACTGCAGTTGATACCGCTCCTTTTTTAACGTTTCCGTTTGGAGTTGCATCTTTAATTGAAACTACAATTTTGTCACCAACAGAGGCATAACGACGTTTCGTTCCTCCTAAAACACGGATCGTAAGAACTTCTTTCGCTCCTGTGTTATCTGCTACTTTTAATCTTGACTCTTGTTGTACCATAATTACTTCGCTCTTTCAATGATTTCAACTAATCTCCAACATTTAGATTTACTTAATGGACGTGTTTCCATAATTCTTACAGTATCTCCAATGTTACAATCGTTTGTTTCGTCGTGTGCAACATATTTCTTAGTTTTCAACACGAACTTACCGTATAATGGGTGTTTCACTTTTGTAGTTTGTGACACAACAATAGATTTCTCCATTTTGTTTGAAGTCACCACACCAATTCTCTCTTTTCTTAAATTTCTTTTTTCCATCTTTCAGCTAGTGTACAATTATTGTAACTCTCTTTTAGTTAACTCTGTGTGTAATCTCGCAACTGATCTTCTTAAAGTTCTTAACTGAAGAGGATTTTGAATTGGAGATATTGCATGAGCATTTTTTAGGTCGGTATACGTTTTCTTTAACTGACTAAGTTGTTCTTGTAACTCAGCTGCAGATAGATTTTTAATTTCTGATTGTTTCATAATAAATTTTGATTATGCTTCGAAATCTCTAGCAACGATAAACTTAGTTTTAACAGGAAGTTTTTGAGCTGCTAAGCGTAAAGCTTCTTTAGCAACAGATAGAGGCACTCCTCCAACTTCAAACATAATTTTACCAGGTTTAACAACTGCAGCCCAATATTCAACTGCACCTTTACCTTTACCCATACGTACTTCTAATGGTTTCTTTGTAATAGGCTTATCTGGAAATATTTTGATCCATAATTGACCCTCTCTTTTCATGAAACGTGTTGCTGCGATACGAGCTGCTTCAATTTGACGAGAAGTAATAAATGCAGAATCTAAAGATTTGATACCAAACATTCCGTTAGAAAGCTCGTGTCCTCTTTGAGAAACGCCTTTCATTCTACCTTTCTGTACCTTACGGTATTTTGTTCTTTTAGGCTGTAACATTTTTCTTTAGTTTAAATAATTACTTTCTTTTGCGTGCGTTTGGTTTACCGTCTCTTTTTGGAGCAGAAGATCCTGATGATTTAGACTGTTTTTTGTCCATACCAACTAACGGAGAAAGATCTCTTTTTCCATAAACCTCACCTTTCATTATCCATACTTTGATACCCATTCTACCATAAGTAGTATGTGCTTCACCTAATGAATAATCAATATCAGCTCTGAAAGTTGACAATGGAATTCTTCCTTCTTTGAAGTTTTCTGAACGTGCCATTTCAGCTCCATTCAAACGACCAGAAATTTGTACTTTGATACCTTCTGCGTTCATACGCATTGCAGCAGCAATAGCCATTTTGATTGCACGTCTGTATGAAATTCTACTTTCAATTTGACGAGCGATACTTGTAGCTACTAAATAAGCATCAAGTTCAGGTCTTTTAATTTCAAAGATGTTGATTTGAACCTCTTTGTCAGTAATTTTCTTAAGTTCCTCTTTTAACTTGTCTACCTCTTGACCACCTTTTCCGATAATGATACCAGGTCTAGCAGTAGTGATAGTAACGGTTACAAGTTTTAAAGTTCTCTCGATAATTATTTTAGATACACTAGCTTTTGATAAACGTGCATGGATGTA
>JAHRWO010000095.1 GCA_019105125.1 Flavobacterium sp. | reverse complement strand
ATATGACATTAACTACAGTTCCATCCTATATTATTACCTTATTGTTGTTCATTGTACTAGGACTTTCTGTTGAAGTTATAGGAGATGCTAACACAAATGATTTATTAAACTCAATTACAGCAAGTTTTAACGTAACGCCTTGGTTATTTTTAGTTCCAGTTGTTGTTATTGGATTAATCGTTAAAAAAACAGAACCTTTAGTTGCACTTTTAGTGGGAACTTTATTAGCTGGAATTTTCGCTATTATTTTCCAACCTGAAGTTGTGAACGGAATCACAGGAGCTAACAGCATGACTTTTAAATCAGCTTATAAAGGAGTTATGGAAGCTATTACATCAAAAGTAGTAGTTCCAACAGAAAATAAAACTTTAATTGATTTATTTACTTCGGGTGGAATGGCTAAAATGTTACCCACTATTTGGCTAATTATTTGCGCAATGGTGTTTGGAGGAATTATGGATGCCATTGGAGCTTTATCAAGAATTAGTGAATCCTTATTAAAATTAGCGCATTCTACTTTTGGTTTATTCGCTTCAACTGTGGGAAGTTGTTTAGCATTAAACATCACGGCTTCTGACCAATATTTAGCGATTGTAGTTCCAGGTAAAATGTTTGCCAAAGCTTATAAAGATAAAGGTTTAGCTCCTGAAAACTTAAGTAGAACTCTAGAAGATACCGGAACGGTAACTTCAGTTTTAGTACCTTGGAATACTTGTGGTGCATATCAAGCAGGAACTCTTGGTGTATCAACTCTTGATTATTTACCTTATGCTTTCTTTAATATTCTGAGTCCATTCATGACGTTAATTTTTGCAGCATTCAATATTAAAATCAGACAATTGGTTAATACTATTAAAGAGTAGTTTTATTATAATTTTAATTTATACTTAAATAAAATTTAACCATTACTTTAACAAGGTAATGGTTTTTTTATTCGTAAATTAGCAAGTGTAGAAAATTAGAAAACAAACACTTACAATTATAAATTAAAATTATTGAATATGGAAAACTCAAACGACATTAGCAAATGCCCATTTCATCAAAACCAAAAAGGATTAAGTGATGGTGTTAAAAATCACGATTGGTGGCCAAAATCATTGAATTTGGATATTCTTCACCAACATGATACTAAAACGAATCCATTGGGAGAAAACTTCAACTATGCTGAAGAATTCAAAAAACTAGACTTAGAAGCTTTAAAATCTGATTTAAAAAACTTAATGACCGAAAGCCAAGACTGGTGGCCAGCTGATTGGGGACACTATGGTGGATTATTCATACGTATGGCATGGCACTCTGCTGGAACCTATAGAATTTCAGATGGCCGTGGTGGTTCTGGAACTGGAAATTTGAGATTTGCTCCTTTAAATAGCTGGCCTGATAATGGAAACTTAGATAAAGCTCGAAGATTATTATGGCCTATCAAAAAGAAATATGGAAATAAAATTTCTTGGGCTGACTTAATGATTTTAGCCGGAAATATGGCTTACGAATCGATGGGATTAAAAACATTCGGATTCGCAGGTGGTCGTGAAGATATTTGGCATCCTGAAAAAGATATTTATTGGGGAGCTGAAAGAGAATGGTTAGCTAAATCGGGAAGTAAAGGTACAAGATATTCAGGAGAAAGAGATTTAGAAAATCCGTTAGCAGCCGTAATGATGGGATTAATCTATGTAAACCCAGAAGGTGTTGATGGACAACCTGATCCACTAAAAACCGCTCATGATGTTCGGGTAACTTTCCAAAGAATGGCAATGAACGACGAAGAAACCGTAGCTTTAACCGCTGGAGGTCACACCGTAGGAAAAGCTCACGGAAATGGAGATGCTTCAACTTTGGGTCCAGAACCAGAAGCTGGCGCAATTGAAAATCAAGGCTTTGGTTGGTTAAATCCAAAAGGTGGTGGTGCAAATGCTGTAACAAGTGGTTTAGAAGGTGCTTGGACAACACACCCAACACGTTGGGACAACGAATATTTCCATTTATTGTTAAATTACGATTGGGAATTAAAGAAAAGTCCAGCTGGTGCATGGCAATGGGAACCGATTAACATCAAAGAAGAAGACATGCCAACTGATGCTTACAATCCATCCGTAAAAAGAAATCCGATTATGACAGATGCGGATATGGCAATGAAAATGGATCCAGCTTACCGCCAAATTTCAGAGCGTTTTTACAAAGATCCAGCTTATTTTTCAGATGTTTTCGCCAGAGCTTGGTTCAAATTAACACACAGAGATTTAGGTCCAAGAAGTCGCTACCTTGGTGCTGATGCTCCAAAAGAAGATTTGATTTGGCAAGATCCAATACCAAAAGCTGATTACACTTTATCTGATGCCGAAATCGAAGATTTAAAAGTAAAATTATTGAATTCAGGATTAACAAGAACCGAATTAATCAATACTGCTTGGGATAGTGCAAGAACTTTCAGGGGTTCTGATTTTAGAGGTGGTGCAAATGGAGCAAGAATCCGATTAGAGCCACAAAAAAATTGGGTAGCCAACGAACCTGAAAGATTGCAAAAAGTATTAAATAAATTAGTCGAAATCCAAGCTGGTTTATCTAAAAAAGTAAGTTTAGCAGATTTAATCGTTTTAGGAGGAAGTGCCGCAATCGAACAAGCTGCAAAAGAAGGTGGATTTAACGTTAAAGTGCCATTCCACGCAGGAAGAGGCGATGCTTCACAAGAAATGACAGATGCAGAATCATTCGAAGTTTTAGAACCAACAAACGATGCGTTCAGAAACTTCATGAAAGCGAAATATGTAGTAGAACCAGAAGAATTAATGTTGGACAAAGCGCAACTTTTAGGCTTAACCGCTTCAGAAATGACGGCTTTAATTGGAGGTATGCGTGTTTTAGGAACAAACTTTGGAGGAACCAAACATGGTGTTTTCACTGATAAAGAAGGAGTTCTTACGAATGATTTCTTCGTGAACTTAACCGATATGAACTATTCTTGGAAACCTGTTGGAGATAATCTTTACAACATCGTAAACAGAAAAACAGGTGTTACCAAATGGACTGCTACACGAGTAGATTTAATCTTCGGTTCAAATTCAATTCTTCGTGCTTATGCTGAAGTGTATGCACAAGACGATAACAAAGAGAAATTCGTAAATGACTTCATTAATGTTTGGACAAAAGTAATGAACGCTGATCGATTTGATTTGAAATAATTGCAATATACAACTCGCTAAAACCACCTAATTTCAGGTGGTTTTTTTATTTTATTGCTTTAAATTTTGATGGAAAAATCTTCCATAATTTTTATCTATCATAATATCTAAAAATATAATAAATATCATGTTTTTTTGTTGTTTCTATTTGTAAATTTGTATCAGAAAATTAATAATATTTTTAAAATCATAAATCATGGCATTAGTTGGAAAAAAATTCCCAAACATTACAGTAGACGCAATCTCTTTCATGGGAGATAATTTAAGAATCAACGTTTTAGAAGAAGCGGTAAACAACAAGAAAAAAGTAGTTTTATTTTGGTACCCAAAAGATTTTACTTTCGTATGCCCAACAGAATTACACGCTTTTCAAGCTGCTTTAGAAGAATTTAAAAACAGAAACACTATGGTTATTGGTGCTTCTTGTGACACAAACGAGGTACACTTCGCATGGTTATCTACTCCAAAAAATATGGGAGGAATCGAAGGAGTGACTTATCCACTTTTAGCTGATACACACAGACAATTGGCTAATATTTTAGGAATTGTAGACCAAGATTTCGAATATGATGAAGAAGGAAACGAAACTTTTTCTGGGTCTAATGTAACTTACAGAGCGACTTATTTAATAGATGAAGAAGGGAAAATTTTCCACGAAAGCGTAAATGATATGCCTCTTGGAAGAAATGTAGCTGAATATTTAAGATTAATTGATGCTTACACTCACGTTCAAAAATACGGAGAAGTTTGTCCAGCAAACTGGCAAGAAGGTAAAGCAGCAATGAATGCTACTAGATCTGCTACTGCAGAAT
>JAHRWO010000017.1 GCA_019105125.1 Flavobacterium sp. | reverse complement strand
TATGTTAAACCATTACCAAGAAACACAAACGGCTTATTGTCTCTATCAGAACTCCCTGAATTCATAGATTATCTGGCTAAAATTAATTTCAGTAGAAAACTCAAAATCTTATTTGAATAGATAGATTATGATTAAATTACATCAAATTGAACCTTAAGTAAAGAACGCTTTTTAAGATTTGTTTTGCACAGAAAAAAATATGCAGATGTTTTAACCAATAATTGGTAATGAAGTAACTGTAGATAAAGAGAAAAATCCTAGAAATTATAAAAGTGGTAGTCGAATAAAACGTAAAAAGATTGGAATATAAATGTGACAAAAGCAAATAATTGAATGAGGTGTTGAGTAAGTTCGTTTTTAAAACTATATTTTTTTGATTAATTGATTACAATGAATTAATCACATAAATGAAATTTATAAAGTGAAAAAAACAACAAAAAATAGAATGAATGTTAAACAATCATTGCTTTTTTTTAAATTTATATGATATATTTGTTTTTTAGATAATTTCATAAAAAAATGTCTTTGCGAAAATGAAAGAAAGTTTATTTTATTTGAAAACATTATGCATTTTAATTTTCGCATTAAAATGTAGTTTTCTCATTGCGCAAACACCACAAAAGCATAACTTAAAAAAAGAGGTTGAGGAATTAATGTATTCCAAACCAAGTCAAGCTTTAAAGATAGCCCAACATTTATTAATCAATCCTGATATTTCAGAAGAAGAAAAAGCAAAAGTAAATTTGCTAATTGCAAAAACTCATTTTGTAAAAGGTGATTTTAGTGCTTCGTTGAAAGTGCTTTTTGAAGAGAAAAAGTTTAATGACCATTTAACCACAAAGGAAAAAGTAGAAATTGAAGTATTAAAAGCAGCAATTTTTAGAAAATTATCGTTGAATAAGGAGTCAGAGATTGAGATTAGCGATAGTGAGTTATTGCTTAATAATATTTCAGAGAATAATCTTTCTTCAGAAGCCAAAATGTTTGTTCAAATTGAAAAAGCAAAAAACTATTTACAATCCAACAAACTAAATGAAGCATTACAGCTACTAAAAAAAGCCGAAAGGAATGTAAATGATAATTTGAATTTAGAAACAAAAGTTTGGCTTCAAATTATTTTAGGCCAAATATATTTAGAAAAAAAGGAGTTACATAAATCTGAAACTTGTTTTAAAAAAGCCTTAAAACTTTCAGAAAAAAATAGTTCAGAAAATTTATTTGCAAAATCGTATGTTTTATCAGGATTAGCTTCGGTATACTTTTTAGAAAAAAATCACAATAAAGCGGCCACAGTATTAAATGAATCTTTAAGAAATTCGGAGGTTCTTAATAATGTGTTTTTAAAAGAAATGATAATTCGCCAACAAATTGTGAATTATTTAGCACTGAATGACACCACAAATTATAAAATTGCAAACAAAGAGTTTAATAAAATTAATAATCAGGCAGATTTATTAGAAGAGGATGCAACTAATGTAGCATATAATTTAATATCGGATGAATATTTAGGAAATTATGAAGAGGCAAAAGGTAATTATTTAACTCTACTATATGTTGCAATTTCTACATTATTGGCTGTAATTTTTGGTGGATTATTCTTTTGGTGGCGCTACTATCAAAGAAAGAAAAGTTTAGACGAAGTGATACGATATTTAGAGATCACCCGAGCTAACTTAATTAATCGCTACACTGAAAAAGAAGTTGTTGTTAAAGGTTTGCCTAAACGTGTCCTTATCCCTGAGGATACAGAAAAGTTAATTTTAGCAAAGTTAAAACGATTTGAAAGTACAACACGTTTTACAAATAAAGATATTTCTTTAGCTGTTTTAGCAGGTCAATTTGATACGAACACTAAATATCTGTCTGAAATAATTAATACACATTATCATGTAAACTTCAATACCTATATAAACAAATTGCGTATTAATTATTTGGTAGAAAAATTAAAATCTGATCCTAATTATATTAATTACAAAATTAGTTATTTAGCTGAGGACTGCGGTTTTGCATCGCATAGTAGTTTTGCAACAGTTTTTAAATCCATTACTGGAATTTCACCTGTTACCTTTATTGAGTTATTAAAAGAAGAAAAACAAGCTATTGCCGTATGATAAAATTACATTTACATAAGATTACGGTTTTATATCTTCAAACGCTATTTCTTTCTTTGATTATGACGGTATCATTTTATGCACAAAGCAAAAATGATATTGATATAAAAATAAAAGAGGGTACTTTATTAATGTATAAAAACCCTGATGAAGCAATTCGAATCGGTAATAAAATTATTAAAGATGCTAATGGAAATGTGGACTACAAAATTAGAGCTTATAAACTAATTTCGGATGCCTATTCTTCAAAACGAGATTATCAAAAGTCCTTAGAATATGTAATAAAAGCAAGCCAAATTCTGCATTTAAGTAATGATGCTTTGCTTAAGATTATCATTACCAATAAAATGGGGATTCAATACCACCAACTTAAGATATATGATAAGTCGATTCAATATCTTGATCAAGCAGAGCAATTGATGTTGGAATATCCTGTAAAAGATTCGGTTTTATACTATTTGGGTTCAAATAATACGGTTAGGGGTTTTATTTATAAAGAAAAATTAAATTGTGATTTAGCCATCGATTTCTTTGATAAAGGAGTTAATTATTTATTGGAGTCCAAATCGAAATTGTCAAATTCTATCATAAGTATTAATAGGTATAACAAAGGGAATTGTTACATACAAATGTCCAATTATCCTGAAGCAAAGAAAAACTTCGAAATTTCAATTAAATATGCCATAAATGTAAATGCATCAAGTTTACATGCTTTTGCTTTAAAAGGTTTAGCTCAGGTCTACACTTTAGAAGGGAAGTTTCAGGATGCTGTTGTTACATTGCAAAAAGCGAATAGTATTTCTAAAAATGTTGAAGATTTAATTTTGAATCAAGAAATTTATAAAGGATTATCTGAAAATTATTTGGCATTAAAAAAATGGAATAAGTTCAAAGAATTTCATTTTAAATATTTAGCTACCCAAAAATTAATTAAAGAAAGGGAACGAAAATCAATTAGTGATTCACTGGTTGAGAAGGAATCGGAATTATCATCAAAGTTAGAACAGACAATTACTTCATTTTATTTAATCTATTTGTCAATTTTTGTAGTTATTGTAATTATTATTTTAATTGTATTAAATCGTATTAAAATAGCAAAAAAAGAGATTGAAAGTCTCCAAAACGAG
>JAHRWO010000006.1 GCA_019105125.1 Flavobacterium sp. | reverse complement strand
TCATACTTGAATACAACCGCTTTCACCATATACGATGCTTCGGCTGGCTCCGGAAAAACTTACACGCTAACTAAAGAATACTTAAAAATTCTTTTCTTGGCAACAAATGATGATGCCTATCGGAAAATTCTAGCCATCACTTTTACCAACAAAGCGGTGGAAGAAATGAAAACCCGAATTGTCTCGAGTTTGTACCAATTTTCATTGGATAATACTTCGGATAAAGCAATGGAATTGCTAAAAGATGTTGCTTCAGAAACCAAATTAAGCATCGCTACTTTAAAAGACAAATCGAAAGCCATCATAAAAAATATCATTCACAATTATGCAGCGTTTGATATTTCAACGATTGATAAATTCACACACAAAGTTATCCGAACGTTTGCACAAGATTTGAATTTACCTCCGAATTTTGAAGTGTCGTTGGAAACTGATTCGCTTTTACAAGAAGCCATTGACTTGGTGATTTCTAAAGCAGGTTATGATCCAAATTTAACCAAACTACTAATCGAATTTTCAAAAGAAAAAACCGACGACGATAAAAATTGGGATATTTCGGCCGAATTATTAAAAGTTGCCCAATTGATTACCAACGAAAACAATTCGGAAGAAATCAAAGAAATGGCAGATAAAAGTTTGGATGATTTCGGGATTGTAAAAAAGAAATTACAGGAAGAAATCAAACAATTAAAATCCGAAACTAGTGAAGATGGAAAAAAAATCAAGCATTTTATTGAATCAAATGGTGCGAGTTTAAGTTCTTTTCCAAAGTATTTCAATGATCATTTGAATAATATTGAGTTAAATCAATTAAAAGACACTCAAAAAAAATATTTTTCTCCTGATGACATTAAGGTTTTAAAATCGGCAAAAGATGTTGCGATTATTGAGTCGATTATTGATGAAATCGTTTCACAATTAAAATCGATTTACGATAAGTTAGGAAAAGTAGCGATGTATGAAGCTTTTCTCCAAAACTTAAATCCACTTTCGTTGTTAAACACGATTTATCAAGAATTCAAGCAAATTCAGGAAGAACAAAATTTAGTTTCGATTTCCGATTTCAATAAAATCATTCACAACGAAATTCAAAATCAGCCAGCGCCTTTTATTTATGAACGTTTGGGCGAAAAATACCGTCATTATTTTATTGATGAATTTCAGGATACTTCGGTGATGCAATGGCAAAATTTGATTCCATTAATTGATAATGCACTTTCAGGACAAGATGATTTTGGTCAACAAGGAACTTTGATGTTGGTTGGCGATCCAAAGCAAGCGATTTACCGTTGGCGAGGCGGAAAAGCCGAACAATTTATCGATTTAGCGAAAGAAGATAAAAAACACAATCCGTTTTCTAATAAAGACAAAGAAACACTTCGTTTGGGAACGAATTACCGCAGTTATTCCGAAGTCATTCAGTTTAACAACGCTTTTTTCAAGCAATTATCGGATAAATTTGAAAATCCAGATTATAAAAATCTATATGAAAACCTTTCGCATCAGGACATCAATTCCAAAATGGGCGGTTATGTGAATTTGTCATTCATCGAAGTGCCAGAAGACGAAACCGAAGTCGAAGGTTTTGATTCGGACAACGATTCGATTTCGGTAAAAGATAAATTTTACTTGAATCAAACCTTGCGAACCATTGAAAAATGTATTGCAAACGGTTTTGAATACAAAGATATCGTCTTACTTACGCGAACCAAAGCACCCGGGATTAAATTAGCGAACTTCTTAACCGAAAACAGCGTTCCGATTTTGTCTTCGGAAACCTTATTGATTCAAAATGCAACGGAAGTTAAATTGTTAATTGCGTTGCTTCGTTATTTAAAAAATCCCAAAGACGACGAATCGAAAGTCTATTTCTTGTATTTTATTGCGAAATATTTGCAATCCGAAGTGGAAATCCATGATTTCATTTTGGCTTCGAAAGATAAAAATTCGGAAGAATTAGAAGCGTTTTTGAAAACCATCGGAATTGAAATTTCATTTAAAAATTGCAAGAAAAAATCCTTGTACGAAGCAGTTGAAATTTTGATTGCGACTTTTTTAAATGACAAAGTAAATACTTCGTATTTGCAGTATTTCTTGGATTTGGTATTAGAAAAAGATGTTAAAGTCCAATCGAGCATTGCTGATTTCTTGGAATATTGGGATAAAATTGGTTATCAAAAAAGTATTCCATCGCCTGAAGGAACCAATGCAGTTCGCATCATGACGATTCACAAATCAAAAGGTTTGGAATTTCCAGTGGTGATTTTTCCTTTTGCGGAAGAGAATTTTTCGAGCAAACCAAAAGACAAATTGTGGATTCCGTTAGAAGATGCGAATGTGGATTTTCCAAAAGCGTTAATCAATAATAAAAAAGAAGTAGAAACATACGGAAACGAAGCAAAAGTTATTTTCCAAACCAAAAATCAAGAAGAAGTTTTAGATACGATTAACGTTCTGTACGTTGCTTTAACGCGTGCTGAAGAACAGTTATATGTGATTTCGAATAAGTTGAAAACGAAGAAAGGCGATTTGGTAACCAATAATTTATCATACTATTTTCTGGAGTTTTTGCAGAATATTGGAAAATACGAAGAAACCAAATCAGAATACGAATTTGGAAATCCAAATAGAATTTCAACTAACAAATCCCACGAAGGAAATCACAATCAAATCGGAATCGTAACACATAAACTAAATCCAAAAAACATCAAAATTGCACAGCGCGAAGCCTTAATGTGGGGGACGGTTCAACAAGACGCGATTAATTTTGGAAATATTTTGCATGAAATCATGGCGTTTATTCATACGAAAGAAGATGTGGATTTGGCTATTCAAAAAGCAACGGAATTGGGATTGATTACGTTTTCTCAAAATGCAATTTTTAAAGAAACGATTGAAACAATTGTGAATCATGAAGAATTGATTTCGTTTTTTGATGCCGCTGCAAAAGTTTATAACGAACAAAACATCATCAAAAAAGCAACTAAAAACAGCAAACCTGATAGAGTCGTAATCAAAGATAATGTGGCGTATTTGTTAGATTACAAAACTGGAGAAAAAAACAACAAACACAAAGCCCAATTAGAAGAATACGAAATGGCTTTACAAGAAATGAACTATACGGTTGCAAAAAAAGCACTCATATATATAGGAGAAAGTA
>JAHRWO010000352.1 GCA_019105125.1 Flavobacterium sp. | reverse complement strand
GTTAAACTATTTTTAAAAACTTGTTCAAAAGCTAAAAACTTAAGTACCGATAAATTTACCGTAGGATGAAAACGAATTCCTCCTTTATAAGGTCCAATTGCAGAGTTCATTTGAATACGGAATCCTCTATTTACTTGGATTTCTCCTTTATCATCTACCCATGGCACTCTAAAAATTATCGAACGCTCTGGTTCTGCCATTCTAAGAAGTACATTTTTACCATCATACTTTTTCTCATTAGCAATAAAAGGCATTACTGTTTCAGCAAATTCTCTAACTGCTTGTAAAAATTCAGGTTCATTTGGGTTTTTGGCTTCAACCAAAGCCATAAAATCATTAATTTTTTGTTCCATAGTATTCTATAAAATGTAAATAAACAAATTTATTAAGGGTCATTTCGACTTTAAATTACATTATTCGCAAAAATAAAGTCTACAAATATACATTTTTAAAATCACTTGATGCGATTTTAATAAAAATTTATTAAATCATTAAATTATAGGGCAAACTCCCTGATTTAGAAATCCTTTATAATTAATTTTCTATTTCTCATTAGAAAGATATTGCAGTTTTATATATTTGCGCAATAAAATTTTAGTAATGATTAAAAAAGCTAAATATTTGCTTATTTTCCTTTTGGGAATTCATTCATCTATTAAAGCCCAATTTGGATTTTCGCATGAAATTGGAGCTTTTGTTGGAGGTGTTGCATTACAATCTGATTTTGGTGTAAAAAATGATTTTAATACAAATGTAGGAAACACGGGTTTTGCGGTGGGTTTTGTTCATTATTTAGACTTTTCCTTTGATGCTAGAAGTAGAACTTATAACCAAGTTGATTTTTTTAATTCTCATTTCAAACTAAGGACAGAGTTATCTTACAATAGTACAAAACTAAATCACTTTGGTGAATTTGTGAACAAAGAGTCTATTTATGGCGAACAACTTAGAGCCATGAAAGGACATTCTAAAGTGTTCGATATTGGGATGCAACTAGAGTATTACCCTTTTAGCACTAGAGCATTTTCTGTTTCAGATGGGTCGTTTGCACCCTATATTGGTTTTGGAGCTCATTATTCTTCTTTTGACAACAATGTATATTCCGAACTAGGAACACTAGGAACACCATTAACTACCTATCCAAGGTATCTGCCAAATGGATATTCTTCTAAGGGAGGAAGCACTTGGTCAATGGTAACTACCATAGGAACTCGATATAAAATTAGTCCATTATCCGATTTATTTGTAGAGTTGAGATGGCAATATTACTTTTCTGATTGGGTAGATGGATTAAGAAAAGATCCTGAAATCTGGAAAGAAAACAAATCAAATGATTGGAACGTTTGGTTCAATTTTGGATATATTTATTACATAAGTTAATAGAAATTAATAAAAAAATCCGATTCAAATGAATCGGATTTTTTTTTATTTAAAGGCTTGCTCTAAATCCGCTAATAAATCTTCGATGTCTTCAATTCCAACGCTCAAACGAACTAAGTCATCTGAAATACCCACTTCTTTTCTTTTATCTTCTGGTATAGAAGCGTGTGTCATTAAAGCTGGATGATTTGCTAACGATTCTACCCCACCTAATGATTCTGCTAAAGTGAAAACTTTTAAATTCTCTAAGAATTTAATTGCATCTTCTTTTTTGCCTGATTTGAAAGTAAACGTTACCATTCCACCAAAACCACTCATTTGCTTTTTAGCAATTTCATGGAATGGATGCGAAGTTAAACCTGGATAATATACTCTTTCTACTAAAGGATGATTGTTCAAATATTCCGCTACTTTCTCACCATTTTCACAATGACGTTGTACACGTAAATGTAAGGTTTTGATTCCTCTTAAAACCAAGAAAGAATCCATCGGAGCTAAAGTTGCTCCTGTTGCAAATTGTTTGAAGTGTAATTCTTCGCCCAATGCTTTATCTTTGATAATTAACGCACCAGCAATAACATCGGAATGACCTCCTAAATATTTAGTTGCCGAATGCATTACAATATCTGCACCTAAATCTAATGGCTTTTGCAAATAAGGAGTTGCGAAAGTATTATCTACAGCAAATAAAATATTGTGCTTTTTTGTGATTTGAGCAATCGCAGCAATATCCGCTAATTTCATTAAAGGATTTGTTGGTGTTTCCACCCAAACCAATTTTGTGTTTTCATTGATTAACGATTGGAATTTCTTCAAATCATTCATGTCCACAAAATGAAATTTGATGCCACTATCTTTATATAATCTGGTGAACAATCTATAAGTTCCACCGTATAAATCGTCCATAGCGATGATCTCGTCACCTGCTTTAAACATGCGTAATAAACAATCTGTTGCTGCTAATCCAGAAGAAAAAGCCAAACCTCTTGCTCCGTTTTCGATACTTGCTAAAGCATCTTCTAAAGCAGTTCTTGTTGGGTTTGCTGCTCTACTGTATTCGTAATCACCAATAGGTTTTCCTGGACTCGATTGTACATAAGTCGAAGTTTGAAATACTGGTGGCATTACTGCTCCCGTAACTTTTTCATGATGTTGCCCACCATGTATTGTTTTTGTATTGAATTTCATTTTAAAAAATTTTTACAAAGGTAAATAAAAGTTGTTTGATGCTGCTTTTTGAATCGTTAACAATTCGCTAAATATGCTTTTTAATCGACATCATAATTCCTAAATGAATGCCCTCGTGATAATTGTTAAATTCCATCGCTTCTTTTAATGTTCCCAAATGAAAACCTGTTTTGGTTTGATACGGATGAAATTCTTTGAAAATTCCAGCTTTAAAATCAGCTTTCGTTTTTTCAACCATTTCTGATAGTAATTTCTTGATTTCATCAACCTCAGTTTGTGGAGTTTTTCCATCTGGTCGTGAACCATTTTGATATTTCTCAAAAAGCGAATCCGAAATATTCATCGGTAAACCTGATAAAGCGTAAACCAATTTCTGTTGAGACACAATAACGTGACCAATGTTCCAAATTAAATTATTGCTCATTCCTTGTGGAATTGTATTCAGTTGCTCTAATGAATAACTATCTAAAAAATTCTTGTATAATCCGCGGCTGGTTTCCCAAATTCTAAAAGTTGCGTCCATGTCTAATTTTTTTATAAAATTACTGATTTTTAGAATTCAAAAGGCTGTATTTTTGCATCAGAAATTGAAAAACAATAAAATGAACAAAATATACTATTTGGCTTCGTGTGATACTTGCCGAAAAATTATCAAATCGTTACCCAATTCTGACAAATTAACGTTTATCGATATTCGTCAAAATCCAATTTCGGAAAGCAATTTGGAAGAAATGTACCAACTTTCAGGAAGTTACGAAGCACTTTTCAGTAAAAAAGCACAATTGTATAAATCATTAGGTTTAAAAGATAAAAATCTAACCGAAGCCGATTTCAAAAAATACCTTTTAGAACATTACACGTTTTTGAGTCGCCCAGTTTTTATAATTGATGGGAAGATTTACATCGGAAATAGTCCAAAAAACATTCACGAAGTAATTACCGTTTTAAGCTAATGTCAAAAAGAAGTTGGGCATTAGTTGCCGCTACCTTAGTTTCCATTATTTATGGTGTTACTTTTACGATTGCTAAAGATGTAATGCCAAAATATGTTGACGCATTCGGGTTTATCGTGATGCGTGTTGGTGGTTCGGTTTTATTATTTTGGTTGATTTCCTTCTTTGGACCCAAAGAAAAAATTGCTAAAGAAGATTTTCCTCGTATTGTTGCCGCTGCATTCTTCGGAGTTGCTTTCAATATGCTGACATTTTTCAAAGGATTAAGCTACACTTCACCGATTATGGGAGCTGTTTTAATGGTGACAACACCTATGATTGTACTCGTTTTATCCGCATTCATCATGAAAGAACGCATGGAAAACCGAAAAGTTTTGGGAATCATTTTAGGCTTAGCTGGAACGATAACGTTGATTTTGTACGGAAAATCATTAGTAAATGCAACAAATGCGAGTTTAGGAAATTTATTGGTTTTTGTAAACGCGGTTTCATACGGATTTTATCTTATTATCGTTAAAAAATTAATGGATAAATACAACGCCTTCACTTTCGTAAAATGGATTTATACTTTTGGTTTTTTGATGGTGTTGCCTTTTGGTTGGGGCGAATTTCAAGCTGTAGATTTTGCTAATTTGCCAACGGATATTATCTGGAAAATTGGTTTTGTAGTGGTGTTTTCAACCTTCTTAACGTATTTACTAAATTTAGTTTCCATGCGCGAACTAAAACCAACAACTGTTGCGGTT
>JAHRWO010000340.1 GCA_019105125.1 Flavobacterium sp. | reverse complement strand
AAAGAAATTGAGGCTTTTGTTAATGAATTAATTAGTATAGCAAAGAATTTGAATAAATAATGACAATTAAAGAAATACAAGACGAAATCGTAGACGAGTTTTCTATGTTTGACGACTGGATGCAACGCTACGAGTACATCATCGAATTAGGGAAATCGCTTCCGTTAATTGAGGAACAATATAAAGTTGATGAAAATATTATCAAAGGTTGTCAATCAAAAGTTTGGGTTCACGGCGAAGAACAAGATGGTAAAGTCGTTTTTACAGCCGATAGTGATGCGATTTTAACCAAAGGAATTATTGCGATTTTAATCCGTGCCTTTTCTAATCAATCGCCAAAGGATATTTTAGAAGCCAATACTGATTTTATAGACGAAATTGGATTAAAAGAACATTTATCACCAACAAGAGCTAACGGTTTAGTTTCGATGATAAAACAAATCAAAATGTACGCTTTGGCATTTCAATCGAAGCAATAAATGAAAATATATAAGTTTTCGGATTAACTGAACACTTTTCACTGAACACTGAATACTAAAATAAAATGGAAGAATTTAACGATACAATCAACTTAGGCGAAAACGTAGTCAAAGTTTTAAAAGGAATTTACGACCCAGAAATTCCAGTAGATATTTACGAATTAGGTTTAATCTACGATGTGATGATTAACGAAGATAACGATGTAAAAATCTTAATGACTTTAACATCACCTAATTGTCCAGTAGCGGAAACGTTACCTCAAGAAGTGGAGGAAAAAGTAAAATCTATCGACGAAGTGAAATCATGCGAAGTAGAGATTACATTTGATCCACCTTGGAGCAAAGATTTAATGAGCGAAGAAGCGAAGTTAGAATTAGGAATGCTTTAAAATAGTAAGCAGTCGCAGTCACAGTAAACAGTTTTATACTTGTATTACTGAAAACTGCGACTGAAAACTGTGACTAAAAATGGACGAAATAATAAATAAAGTAGCTCAAAGTTCTTTGATGGTTTTCGATTTAGAAGATTACTATCCAGATGATCATGTGATTGGTTTAGATATTTCGCAATGGTTATTGGATGGGTTTATTCTTAAAGAATCGGAATTTAGGACGAAACTAAAAGAAACGGATTGGTACCGATTTGAAGACAAATACGTGGCTCTGTATTGTTCTACCGATGCGATACTTCCAGCTTGGACATTTGCTTTGGTTACGGTTCATTTAGCTCCGCATGCTTTGAAAGTTTTCCATGGTAATGAAGAGCAAACAGTCATAGAATGGTACCAAGATATATTGAATAAGTTAGATTATACCAACTATTTTCAAAAGCCGGTTATTTTGAAAGGCTGTTCAAAAAAACAAGTCCCTAATCAAGTTTATACGCTTGCGATTCAAAAGTTGATTAAAATAGCTAAAAGCGTTATGTTTGGTGAAGCTTGTTCAGCAGTTCCCTTATTTAAATCAAAATAAAAAGACCTCATTTGAGGTCTTTTTATTATTCTTTATCGACAGCATCTTTATAATCTGGATACAAAAATTTATTGTAAGGAAATCTAGTGATATGAATTTCTCTAACCGCTTCATACACCTTTTCTCTGAATTCTTCAAAATTAGCTTTTTCAGTAGCGGATATGAATAAGGTTCTGTTTTCACCTAATTTACTCATCCAAGTTCTCTTCCAATCCTCTAAAGTGTAATGTTTAGTTGTTTTTTCAACAGATAAATCATTTTCATCAAAATGAGCCGATTTGAAAGCATCAATTTTATTGAAAACCATTATGGTTGGTTTGTCTGCACTCTTAATATCTTGCAAAATTTGATTTACCGATGCAATATGGTCTTCAAAGTCGGGATGAGAAATATCTACCACGTGAAGTAATAAATCAGCCTCTCTCACTTCATCTAAGGTGCTTTTAAACGACTCAACCAATTGTGTTGGTAGTTTTCTTATAAATCCAACGGTATCGCTTAAAAGAAAGGGTAAATTCTTTATTACTGTTTTACGAACAGTTGTGTCAAGTGTTGCGAATAATTTGTTTTCTACAAACACATCACTTTTTCCAACCGCATTCATTAAAGTAGATTTTCCAACATTAGTATAACCTACTAAGGCTACACGAACCATGGCACCACGATTACTGCGTTGCGTTGCCATTTGTTTGTCGATTACTTTAATTTTTTCTTTTAGTAAAGAGATTCTATCACGCACAATACGACGGTCAGTTTCAATTTCGGTTTCTCCAGGGCCACGCATTCCAATTCCTCCTTTTTGACGTTCAAGATGCGTCCACATTCCGGTTAAACGAGGTAATAAATATTGGCATTGTGCTAATTCTACTTGCGTTCTGGCATATGAAGTTTCAGCACGTTGCGCGAAGATATCTAAGATAAGATTGGTTCTGTCTAATACTTTACAATCTAATTCTTTGGTGATATTTTTGGATTGTGAAGGCGTTAATTCATCATCAAAAATTACAGTTTTAATGTCGTTATCTTTAATGAAGTATTTGATTTCTTCTAGTTTTCCTGTTCCTACAAATGTTTTCGGATTAGGCTTGTCCATTTTTTGTGAAAAACGTTTGATAACGGTTCCGCCAGCGGTAAAGGTCAAAAATTCCAACTCGTCAAGATATTCGTTTAGTTTATCTTCACTTTGGTTTTGAGTAACAATTCCTACTACTATTGATTTTTCAAAGTCAATAACTTCTTTCTCTAACATA
>JAHRWO010000328.1 GCA_019105125.1 Flavobacterium sp. | reverse complement strand
TGTAGCGTCTTCATCAGAACTTTTCAAAGAAAATATTCAAGGGCTTTCGGATTCACTTTCAGTGATGTTTGGAAAATCATCCGGACATTATCAAGCGAAATTGCAAAAGGCACGAGCTAATAAAAGTCGCTATTTATTTATCGCAAAAAAGTTGAGCTACACTGAGCAAATGCGAATCAAATCATTTCCATTATTTAATAAAGGAGCTAATAAAGGCGGTTTGATTATCGAGCAAAAAATTGTGAGAGAACATCCAATTGGTTTGGTGGCAAAAAGAACTATCGGTTATGAGCGTTCAAACGAAGATGGTAAAGGTTTAGAATATGCTTTTCGCGATTATTTAAACGGCAAAAATGGCCACAGAATGATGCAAAAAATTGCAAAAAATCAGTGGAAACCTATAAATGATGTAAATGAAAAGGAGCCTGTAGATGGTTACGATATAATTTCTACAATTGATGTTTATATCCAAGATATTGCTCATCATGCTTTATTGAAACAATTAGAGTATTATACAGCAGATCATGGTTGTGTAGTAGTGATGGAAACCAAAACGGGTCACATCAAAGCGATTTCAAATTTAGGAAGAGCAGAAGATGGTTCCTATTTTGAAACGCAAAATTACGCCATTACAGAATCGCATGAGCCTGGTTCTACATTCAAATTAATTGATTTGATAGCGCTTTTAGATGATAAAAAAGTAGATACAAGCACAGTTTATGATTCAAGAGGTGGCGTAGTAGAATATTATGGTAAAAAGGTGAAAGACTCAAAGCCTGGTGGTTATGGTAAAATATCAGTTGGAAAAGCTTTTGAGGTTTCTTCTAACACGGTTCTAGTGCAAGCTGTTGTTGATCATTATAAAAACAATCCTAAACAATTTGTAGATAGAATTAATAGTTATGGATTGAACAAACCTTTGGATTTACCTATCAAAGGAGAGGGGAAACCATATATTCCACAGCCAGGAACAACGGGGTGGTATGGAACTACTTTACCTTGGATGGCCTTTGGTTATGGATTATCTGTAACACCTCTACAAACATTAACATTGTATAACGCCGTTGCTAATAATGGTGTAATGGTAAAACCAATTTTCGTTAGCGAAATAAAAGAATGGAATAAAATCATCAAAAAATTTGATACCCAAGTTATCAACCCTAAAATATGTTCTCAGGAAGCTTTGAAAAAAGTGCACAAAGTTTTAGAAAATGTAGTGGAAAAAGGAACTGGGTCAAAATTATACTCTAAAGATTTTTCGATGGCGGGAAAAACAGGAACCGCTCAAGTAAATTACAAAGACAAGTCGAATATGTATTACGCTTCGTCTTTTGTAGGTTATTTTCCTGCAAACCAACCTAAATATTCTTGTATTGTTGTGGTTCATAAACCTAATGTTACTGCAGGATATTACGGAGCTGATGTTGCCGGACCTGTATTCAAGAGAATTGCTCAAAAAATATTTACCGATTCACCTTCTATGAATCTTGTTAAAAATATCGATGCAAAAGTGGTGGCTCAAGAAAAAAGTTATGCTGAGTACTACAAAAAAGTAGAAAAAGAAGAGCAAATTGTACCTAATGTTAAAGGGATGGAAGGCATGGATGCAGTTGCTTTATTAGAAAATCTAGGATTAAAAGTAAAAGTTATAGGTGTAGGAAAAGTTAAGAAACAATCTCTAACATCTGGTCAGGCTTTTAATAAAAATCAAATTATCATAATTGAACTATCGTGAAAGTACTTAAAGACATATTATATAAAGTAGGAATTGAAGCGGTTCATGGAACCACCGATATTGCTATTTCAAAAATTGAATTTGATTCTAGAAAAGTTGAGTTAAATGACGTTTTTGTTGCGATAAAAGGAACCCTATCAGACGGTCATGATTACATTCAAAAAGCGTTAAATCATGGAGCTATTGCAATTATTTGTCAGGAATTTCCGAGTGTAATTGTAAATGGGGTAACCTACATTAAGGTGAAAGATTCTAACGAAGCTTTGGCCTTACTAGCAACAAATTTTTATGAGAATCCATCTGAGAAAATTCGATTAGTTGGGGTAACAGGGACAAATGGAAAAACCACAATTGCTTCACTTTTATATCAATTATTCAAAAAAGCAGGTTATAAAGTAGGTTTGTTATCAACTGTGAAAATTATGGTTGATGAGCAAGAATTTAAAGCTACTCACACAACACCTGATTCTTTGACTATTAATAGGTATTTAGATTTGATGGTTCAAGAAGGATGTGAATTTTGTTTTATGGAAGTGAGTTCACATGGAGTTCATCAAAAAAGAGCAGAAGGTTTACAATTTGAAGGCGGTATTTTTACGAATTTATCACACGATCATTTGGATTATCACAATTCGTTTGCAGAATATCGCGATGTAAAAAAATCATTCTTTGATAATTTACCCAAAAATGCTTTTGCTTTAACTAATGCAGATGATAAAAATGGAGCTGTAATGCTTCAAAATACAAAAGCAAGGAAACTAAGTTACGCCTTAAAATCGTATGCCGATTATAAAGCCCAAATTTTAGAAAACCAATTATCGGGATTGTTATTAAAAATCAACGACAATGAAGTTTGGGTAAAGTTGATAGGTTCGTTCAATGCATATAATTTGTTAGCTATTTACGGAGTTGCCGTAGAACTAGGAATTGAAAAAATGGAAGCTTTGCGATTGCTTTCGGAATTAGAAAGTGTATCAGGAAGATTTCAATACATTATTTCGGAATCCAAAATTACAGCAATTGTAGATTATGCCCATACGCCTGATGCATTAGAAAATGTATTAAAAACAATTGAGAATATTCGTACCAATAACGAACAATTGATTACTGTCGTAGGTTGTGGTGGCGATCGAGATAAAACGAAAAGACCTATCATGGCCAACATAGCTTCAACCATTAGCGACAAAGTCATTTTTACTTCAGATAATCCAAGAACCGAAGATCCGGAGATCATTATCAAAGAAATGGAAAAAGGAGTGGAACCTCAAAATTTCAAGAAAACGGTTTCTATTTTAGATAGAAAACAAGCTATTAAAACGGCATGTCAATTGGCAAATCCAAACGATATAATTTTAATCGCAGGTAAAGGTCATGAAACCTATCAAGAAATTAAGGGAGTGCGTTACGATTTCGATGATTTAAAAATAGTAACGGAGTTATTACAACAATTAAATAAATAGTAGCAGTAAAGTTTTCAAGCGCAAAACTTTTAAACATTTAAACTTTAAAACTATGTTATATTACATCTTTCAATACTTAGACAAAGCCTTTGATGTTCCAGGGGCGGGAGTGTTTCAATACATTACTTTTCGCTCTGCATTGGCATTTATTTTGTCGCTTTTAATTGCTACAATTTATGGTAAAAAAATCATCAATTTTTTGAGAAAACAGCAAGTTGGTGAAACTGTTCGAGAATTAGGTTTGGAAGGTCAAACTCAAAAAGCGGGAACACCAACAATGGGAGGAGTTATCATTATTTTGGCAACTTTGATTCCGGTTTTCTTATTAGCGAAGTTGAATAATATTTACATCGTTTTGTTGATAATGACTACACTTTGGATGGGAACAATCGGTTTTATTGATGATTATATTAAAATTTTCAAGAAAGATAAACAAGGTTTAAAAGGAATTTTCAAAGTAATCGGACAAGTAGGTTTGGGTTTAATTGTTGGAACTGTATTGTATTTGAGTCCAGATGTAACAGTAAGGAAAGATACAATAACTTCAAGAGTAAAAATCGAAAACAACATAAAACCATCCGATTTAGAGGAAAAATCAACAGCAACAACTATTCCTTTCATGAAAAATAACGAATTTGATTATGCAGAAGTTTTGTCTTTTATGGGGGATGGTTATGAAAAGTATGCTTGGTTGATTTTCATCCCAATGGTAATCCTCGTAATTACTGCTGTATCAAATGGGGCCAATTTAACTGACGGAATTGATGGTTTAGCTGCTGGAACATCCGCTATATCAGTGCTTACATTAGGTATTTTCACCTTCGTTTCAGGAAATATCATTTTTTCAGATTATTTGAATATCATGTATATACCAAATTCAGGGGAAATGACAATTTACATCGCTGCCTTCGTAGGAGCTTTAGTCGGTTTTCTCTGGTACAATGCTTATCCAGCATCCGTTTTTATGGGGGATACAGGAAGTTTGACCATTGGTGGAATTATCGCGGTAATTGCAATTTCAATTCGTAAAGAATTAATGATTCCAGTATTATGTGGAATTTTCTTAGCGGAGAATTTATCGGTAATGATTCAAGTGAGTTATTTCAAATACACTAAAAAGAAATACGGTGAAGGAAGAAGAATATTCCTAATGTCGCCATTGCATCACCACTATCAGAAAAAAGGCTATCACGAAAGTAGAATTGTAACGCGTTTTTGGATTGTCGGAATTCTGTTAGCAATTTTTTCACTTGTTTCTTTAAAATTAAGATAAAATGCGACTGGTAGTTTTAGGCGGAGGCGAAAGTGGAGTAGGAACCGCCATCTTAGGTAAGAAAAAAGGATATGATGTTTTAGTATCCGATTTTGGAAAAATTAAAGAAAATTATAAAGAAGTTCTGACTATTAATGGAATTGCTTGGGAAGATGAAAAGCACACAGAAGAATTAATTCTGAATGCCGATGTGGTAATGAAAAGTCCAGGAATTCCCGAAAAAGCTCCCATCGTTAAAAAGCTAATCGAAAAAGGAATTCCAGTAATTTCTGAAATCGAATTCGCTATCCAATTTACCGATGCAACAACAATCGGAATCACAGGAAGTAACGGAAAAACAACCACAACGCTTTTGACCTATCATTTGTTAAAACAAGGTGGTTTGAATGTGGGACTAGCTGGGAATATTGGGAAAAGTTTTGCTTGGCAAGTGGCAGAAAACAAACACGACATTTATGTGTTGGAATTGAGTAGTTTTCAATTAGATGGTATCATCAATTACAAGCCACATATTGCGATACTAACAAATATAAGTCCAGACCATTTAGATAGATACAATTACGATTATAGTTTGTACATCAATTCAAAATTTAGAATTACAAAAAATCAAACTGAAGCCGATTATTTGATATACGACAATGAAGATGAAGCGATTCTAAATTGGTTAAAAAACAACAAGATTAAAGCAAATAAAGTTCCTTTTTCATTGACAGGAAAACCTGAAAAAGACGGAGGATATATAGAAGAAAACAACATCAATAGTACCATTAAAAACGAATTATTTACTATGCCAATCAACGAACTAGCACTAGAAGGGAAACACAACATTAAAAATGCAATGGCAGCAACGACTGTAGCACAATTGTTGAACATTAGAAAACAAACTATCAGAGAAAGTTTGACTAATTTCCAAGGAGTAGAGCACCGATTAGAAAAAGTATTGAAAATTCAAGGGGTGCAATATATCAATGACTCTAAAGCTACGAATGTAAATTCAGTTTTTTATGCTTTGGATAGTATGACCACCCCAACGGTTTGGATTGTAGGGGGTGTTGATAAAGGAAATGATTACGATGAGTTAATGCCGTTAGTTCGTGAAAAAGTTAAAGCTATCGTTTGTTTAGGTGTTGATAATAATAAAATTATTAACGCATTTAATAATGTAGTGGATGTAATGGTGGAAACTTCCTCTATGTCAGAAGCGGTTCAATTAGCGCAACGTTTAGCCGAAAAAGGAGATAGTGTTTTATTATCACCTGCATGTGCTAGTTTTGATTTGTTTGAAAATTATGAAGATCGAGGAAATCAATTTAAGCAAGCGGTTCATAATTTGTAAAACATATTGTTAACCATATAAAATTAAATAACTAAACACAATCTAGGAAAATAAAATAGATTACTTAGTGTTTTAAAATAGTAAAAAATGTTCGATATCATTGGTAAATTAAGAGGAGATAAAACCATTTGGGCTATAGTTTTTCTATTGGCCTTAGTTTCTTTTTTGCCAGTATATAGCGCTAGTACCAATTTAGTTTATGTTATTGGAAATGGTACAACTATCGGACATTTAATTAAGCATGCTATTCATGTTTTGTTAGGTTTTGTCATCATTTATTGGATTCACAAAATGCCTTATCATTATTTTAAAGCATTATCTATTTTTGGTATTCCTTTAGTAGGTTTGTTATTATTGTACACTCTATTTAAAGGAACTGAAATTGGAGGAGCAAATGCAAGTCGTTGGATCCAAATTCCTTTTGTAGGTTGGAGTTTTCAAACTTCTACCTTAGCATTCATCGTTATAATGGTTTACGTAGCGCGTTATTTGGCAAAAGTTAGCGATAAAGTGTACTCATTTAAGGAATCATTTTTAGAATTATGGATGCCTGTTGGAGCGGTTTTAGTACTAATTTTACCAGCTAATTTTTCAACAACAGCCCTGATTTTTGCCATGATTTGTATGCTAATTTTCATCGGACAATATCCTTTGAAATATCTAGGATATGTTCTAGGGATGGGAATCGCTGCACTTTTGTTGTTCTTGTTATTAGCAAAAGCCTTTCCCGATAATAAATTTTTCAGCAGGGTAAGTACTTGGGAAAATAGAATTGAACGTTTTACTAAAGATACTCCAGATGAAGATGATTACCAAATTGAAAAAGCTAAGATAGCCATAGCCTCTGGAGGAGTTCTTGGTTTAGGAGCAGGAAAGAGTGTTCAGAAAAACTTTTTGCCACAATCTTCTTCCGATTTTATTTTCGCTATTATCGTAGAAGAATGGGGATTAGTAGGAGCAGTAACGATTGTTGGATTGTATTTATTGTTGTTGATTCGATTTGTGATTAATGCTCAAAAGGCATCGAGTTTATTCGGAAAATTACTAATTATCGGTCTTGGGTTTCCCATCATATTTCAAGCTTTTGTGAATATGGGAGTTGCTGTAGAATTATTACCAGTAACGGGTCAGCCTTTACCCTTGATTAGTAGCGGAGGAACTTCAATTTGGATGACGTGTATCGCTGTCGGAATCATATTAAGTGTGACTAAGAAAGAAGAAGAGGTTGCTTTAGACTTAGAAGAAAAACGCAAACGTGATGAAGCTTTACAGCAAATTATCGATGCGCAAGTGGCTTTGAATGAAGAAAAAGAAGCCGATGAAAATCAGCAAAAAATAAACGATATTAAAAGTTCGATTAGAGAATCTTTAATTGAAGATGAAAACGGAGATGTGCTAGTAAACGGACAAAATCCAATGAACGCAGTTTTAAATAAAAAATAATGAAAAAATCAAGATTCATAATTTGCGGAGGCGGAACAGGTGGACATATTTATCCAGCCGTTGCGATTGCAAACGAATTAAAATCTCGTTTCCCAGAGGCTGAGTTTCTTTTTGTAGGAGCCAAAGATAAAATGGAAATGCAAAAAGTGCCTCAAGCAGGTTACGCCATCAAAGGATTATGGATTTCAGGAATTCAAAGAAAATTGACTTTAGATAATGCAATGTTTCCGTTTAAACTGCTTTCAAGTATGTGGAATTCATTCCGAATTATCAAAAGTTTCAAGCCTGATGTAGTTATTGGAACGGGAGGTTTTGCAAGCGGTGCCGTGTTGAAAGTAGCTTCGATGTTAAATATTCCAACGGTAATTCAAGAGCAAAATTCGTATCCAGGAATTACGAATAAATTATTGGCAAAAAAAGCGAATAAAATTTGTGTCGCTTACGAAAATTTGGAACGATTTTTTCCAAAAGATAAAATGATTTTAACTGGAAATCCAGTGCGTCAAGATTTGATTAACGAAGCAAGCAAAAGTGAAGCTATCGCTTATTTTAAATTAGATGCAAATAAAAAAACATTATTGGTTTTAGGTGGAAGTTTAGGTGCTAGAAGAATCAACCAATTGATTGAGAAAGAATTGGATTTTCTATTGAGCCAAAACATTCAAATCATCTGGCAATGTGGAAAATTATATTTGAACGATTACACAAAATATAATGAAAAAGAAAACGTTCAAGTAGTAGCTTTTATTGATAGAATGGATTTGGTTTACGCTGTTGCGGATGTTGTAATTTCGCGTTCAGGAGCATCATCTGTTTCGGAATTGTGTATTGTTGGAAAACCAACAATTTTCATTCCGTCACCAAACGTTGCTGAAGATCATCAAACGAAAAACGCTAAAGCGATTTCAGATAAAAACGGAGCCATCTTAATCAAAGAATCAGAATTAGAAGCGCAATTTGAAAATGTTTTTTCCGATTTAATTTCTAACGAAAGTAAGCAAGCAGAATTAAGTCAAAACATAAAGAAATTAGCCAAACCAAACGCAACAAAAGATATTGTTGAAGAGATAATAAAGCTAATAAAATAATATTTCAAGAGCAAGTTCAATTACAAGAACAAGCTCGTTAAAAAAGTAAATAATAAAAGTTTGAAATTGAATTTTGAACTTGAAATTGAATTTGAAAATGAATCTAAATCAAATAAATAACGTTTATTTCATCGGTATCGGAGGCATCGGAATGAGTGCTTTGGCACGCTATTTTCAATACATTGGAAAAAAAGTAGTGGGTTACGACAAAACACCAACGCAGTTAACGGATGAATTGCAAGCTATTGGTTTAGAAATTCATTTTGAAGATAATATCAGTTTAATTCCAAATGATTTTTATGTTGAAAATACATTAGTAATCGTAACGCCAGCCGTTCCAGTTTCGCATTCCGAATGGAATTATTTTATCGAAAGAGGATTCACAATTAAAAAACGTGCAGAAGTTTTAGGAATTATTACAAAAGATACCTTTTGTTTCGCAGTTGCAGGAACACACGGAAAAACTACAACATCAAGTATTTTAGGTCATGTTTTGTATGAAAGTGGAGTAGATGTAACGGCTTTTTTAGGCGGAATTGTGGAGAATTACAATTCTAACTTAATCGGTTCAGGAAAAACAGTTACGGTGGTAGAAGCAGATGAATTTGATCGTTCGTTCTTGCATCTGCATCCAAATGTTTCTTGCGTAACTTCTATGGATGCCGATCATTTAGATATTTATGGAGATGCAGCAAGTATTGAAGAATCATTCAGAGAATTCGCAGCCAAAACACCAAGCGAAAATTTATACATAATCAAAGGATTGCCATTAGAAGGAAACACTATCGGTGTTAATAATGATGCTGATTTTTCTGCTCAAAACATCCGAATTGAAAACGGATTTTATGTGTTTGATGTAATAACACCGACTGAAGTAATTCAAAATGTAAAATTTGGATTGCCAGGTCATCATAATTTGACAAACGCATTATTAGCTTTTGCAATGGCGAAATCATATGGAGTTTCCAATGAAAAAATCATTGCAGCTTTAGCAAGTTTTAAAGGAGTAAGAAGACGTTTTTCGTTCCAAATTAGAGAAGAAAATTTAGTTTATATTGATGACTATGCGCATCATCCAACTGAAATTAATGCGGTGCATCAAGCGGTTCGTGAATTGTATCCAGGTAAAAAAATCATCGCTGCTTTTCAACCGCATTTGTTTAGTAGAACGAAAGATTTTGCGGATGGTTTTGCAGAAAGTTTAAG
>JAHRWO010000255.1 GCA_019105125.1 Flavobacterium sp. | reverse complement strand
CCGTATTGTAAGCTCTAGCTAAACGTGTAATCGAGTCTAATAAAATCACTACATCGTGACCGCACTCTACTAAACGCTTTGCTTTTTCTAATACAATATTGGCAATCTTAACATGTTCTTGTGGCTCTCTGTCGAAAGTTGAAGCAATAACTTCTCCACGAACGCTACGTTGCATATCGGTCACCTCTTCCGGACGTTCATCAATTAATAAAACAATTAGATAAACTTCTGGATGATTAGCAGCAATAGCATTCGCAACATCTTTTAACAACATGGTTTTACCCGTTTTTGGTTGGGCTACAATCATACCACGTTGCCCTTTTCCAATTGGTGAAAACAAATCAATAATACGCGTTGAAACCGTACTATTACGTTCTGCTAAATTGAATTTTTCTGTTGGGAAAACTGGAGTTAAATGTTCGAATGAAATCCTATCACGCACCACTTGTGGGTCATGACCGTTGATTTTTAATACTTTTACTAATGGGAAGTACTTTTCTCCCTCTTTCGGAGGACGCACTACCCCTTTAACCGTATCTCCTGTTTTTAATCCGAACAAACGAATTTGGGACGTTGACAAATAAATATCATCTGGAGAAGCTAAATAGTTATAATCTGACGAACGTAAAAAACCATAACCATCAGGCATCATTTCTAAAACGCCTTCACTTTCGATTATACCATCGAACTCATAATCAGGTTCTCTGAAATTTGGCTTTTTATTTTGATGTGGATTTTTGTTGGTAGTTGGTGTGTTCCCAGTGTTTCCTTCTGAAGGATTATTTTTTTTGTAATCAGGATGGTTGGGGTTATTTTGATTAGCCTTATGATTAGGATTTTTAGGCTGAGTTTTTTCATTTGGAGAAGTTTCGGTAACAACTTTTTCTGTAGTTGCTGTCTCTGGTGAGGGTTTAACTTCTTTTGTTGATTCTGTTGACGTTTTTTTTGTCTTAAAATCTTTCTTGGGTTGTTTCGGTGTTGGCTTTTGTACTACTTCAGAAACCGCTTCTGCAATTTTTTCTTCAGATTGTTTAACTACTTCTTTTTCAAGAGATTTTGCAGCCACCTCTTTTTTGAGTATTGGTGCTTTAGTAGTTTCCTTAGAAGCAATTCTTGCTCTTTTTTCTTTAGGTTTTTCTGTAGGTTGTTCAGGAGTCAAATCTGATTTAATAACCTCGGGCTGTGCTGCTTGCAAATCGAGTATCATATATACCAAATCATCTTTTTTGAGCGAACGGTATTTATTGATTTTTGCAACTTTAGCAATTTCTTGTAAATCAGAGAGTTTCATCTCCTTTAATACTTCAATATCAAACATGGATATAAGTTGAATAAATTGTTGATAGAATAAAAATAAAAAAATGATAGATTTATTTGAGACGTAAGGTGTCGAAGAATGAAGTACTTACGACTAATACATTGCAATATTACGAATAAATTTGAATATGACAATAGTTTTAATTAAAAAGAAATACTATTTTTGCTGAACAAATTACACTAGATAATGATACAAAGAATTCAAACGGTTTACATGGCAATCAGCGCAATTGTGATGGGAGCTTTGCCTTTTGCCTTTTCATTATGGACTACTTTTGACAAAAAGGAAGTATTTTTTACCTCTTCTTTGTTGTACATTGTTTTATTTGTAGTTTCTGCTTTATTAGCAGTTTATAGTATTTTAAATTTTAAAAAGAGACAAAATCAATTTGTTTTAAACAGATTGAACATGATATTTAACTTTATTTTACTAGGATTTTTTGTGTATCGTTCACTAAACTTATCCGGAGAAACTATGGTTTCTGAGAAGGGTATTGGGATGTTTCTTCCTGCAATTTCTATCGTTTTATTAGTCTTGGCAAACAAGGCAATAAAAAAGGATGAAGATCTCGTAAAATCTGTCGATCGATTACGATAAACCTATCATCTTAGTTTATTAGTGCGAGAAAAATCCGATTCGAAAGTTTCGGATTTTTTTATTCCTTTCATTTAAATCCTTAAATTTACTATTCTATTTTCACTACTAACTAATTACCCGCATTGCATGTCAAACATTCAACTCATCATAGAAGAAAGAGCAGCCGATATTGGAAACTTTTTAGTCGGACGCTTACTCCCTTTTAAAGAAAAAAGAGCGGTAGGTCCTTTTGTATTTATCGATCATATGGGGCCAGCAAAACTAAAAGAATACCAAAATTTAGATGTTCCACCCCATCCTCACATTGGTCTTTCTACCCTAACGTATTTATTTGAGGGCGCAATTATGCATCGCGATAGTTTAGGAACTGAAGTAGAAATTCAACCTGGAGCGGTAAATTGGATGACTGCTGGAAAAGGAGTCGTACATTCAGAACGTACCCCTGAATATTTAAGAACCACGGATAAAAGTTTGCATGGATTACAAATTTGGGTTGCATTACCTAAACATTTAGAAAATTGCGAACCTTCATTTTCTCATATAGAAGCAGAATATATTCCGCATTGGAAAGAAGATAACGTGAATTTCAAACTAATTGCAGGTGAAGCTTTTGGAAGAAAATCGCCAGTACCCGTTCATAGTCCATTATATTTTATTGAAATTAAAAGCAATGAAAAAACTTCTTTAAATATTGGTAAAGAATTATATGGAGAAGTCGCTCTATATATTTTAGAGGGAAGTATTATCAATGATGGTAATCGATATGAAAGTAAACAAATCTTAATCGCAAAGGAAAGTTCGCTCTGTGCTTTTGAAATGGCTGAAAACACTACGGTTTATCTTTTTGGAGGCGAAGCATTTCCAGAAGAACATTTTATTTATTAGAACTTTGTTCACACTGATAAAAATGTTATTGAGCAAGCCAAAGAAAATTGGAAAGCGCAACGTTTTCCAAAAGTACCAAATGAAACAGAATGGGTTCCATTACCAGAAATAAAAGGCTTTAAGTAGATTACGAATATAATTTATCAAGTAGGAAATAATCCGCCATCACAAGTGCTGCCATAGCTTCTACGATAGGCACAGCTCTTGGTACAACACATGGATCATGTCTACCTTTTCCTTGTTGTTCTATGATTTCACCTTTATTAGTTAGTACATCTTGTTTTTGAAGTAATGTTGCCACTGGTTTGAATGCGACTCTAAAATAAATATCCATTCCATTAGAAATACCACCTTGAATTCCTCCAGAAAGGTTACTTTTCGTAGTTCCATCTGAGTTGAATGAATCATTGTGTTCGCTACCTTTCATTTTAGCACCACAGAAACCACTTCCAAATTCAAATCCTTTTACAGCATTAATGGATAACATTGCTTTTCCTAATTCGGCATGTAATTTATCAAAAACAGGTTCGCCTAAACCAATCGGTACATTTTGAATAACACAAGTTATCGTTCCTCCAACCGTATCTCCCTGCTTTTTAATTTCTTTGATGTGTTGTTCCATTTTTTCTGCAGTTGCTGTATCAGGACAACGAACCGCATTACTTTCAATCTTTGAAAAATCTAAATCTTGATAAGGTTTATCGATGAAAATTTCGCCAACAGAAGAAACAAAAGCATTGATTTTGATGTTTGGAATAATTTGCTTGGCAATAGCGCCACCAACTACTCTACTTGCGGTTTCTCTTGCCGAACTTCTGCCTCCACCGCGATAATCTCGAATACCGTATTTCTGTTCGTAAACATAATCGGCATGGCTTGGACGATACGTATCTTTTATGTGGGAATAATCGTCTGACTTTTGATTAGTATTTGGAATTATGAAACCTATAGGTGTTCCTGTTGTTTTTCCTTCAAAAATTCCTGATAAGAATTGTACTTCATCCTCTTCTTTTCTTTGGGTAACAATGGAAGATTGACCAGGTTTTCTTCTTTGCATTTCTGACTGAATAAAGCCAAAATCTAAATCAATACCGGCAGGACATCCATCTAATATTCCTCCTAAAGCTTCCCCGTGAGATTCTCCAAAAGTGGTTAATTTCAATATTTTACCAAAAGTATTTCCCGACATATTATTGTATCTAATAAAAAGTGAAACAAATATAAGTATTAAATTGTTATTTTTCTTTTGAGTTTACCAATACAATATTTTAAAAATAAATCTTTTGATATTTGAAAAAACTGTAATTTAGCTATCATCTAAATATTTTTATGAAAAATTACTTTCTTATTCTGCTTTCAAGTATCTTCTTTTTGAGTCTTTCTTGTTCGTCTGACTATAACGATACGATTGAAAATAATTTTACTTTACCACTCAGAATAGGAGACTACTGGATATACAATGTAAATACAGAAAATACATTATCTAGAGATTCTCTTTTTGTTCAGGGAGAAGTTGTAATTAACAACAAAAGCTACATGAGATTTGAAACTAAAGACAATATCGCTACTGGATTTTATTCATCTGTATTACGAAACAATAAATTGAGAAAAGATAACTCTAAATTATTACTTACTGGGGAAGTTTCATTAGCCTCGGTACAAAATTTACCTATCAATTTAGATGTATCCATAGGTGATTTTGTAATTTTTGATAGTAATGCACAGAACAATCAAGCGTTAAATAGCAGTCCAGTTACTGGTATAATTAATCAAACTTTTGATAATTATCCTTTAACGATAACGTATACGCTTCAAAGCTATGGTGGAGAAACATTTTCGAGTTACACAAGTCCAGACGGGTCAACTTTTAGTAATGTAAAATCAACTAAAATTAAGTTAAAAATTGGTGTAACAACAGTACAAAATTCAGGTGGAATCTCGATTCCAATTATCATTTTATCACCTCAGGATTTTGTTGTTTCTACTTTGTATCTAGCTGAAGGAATTGGAGTTATATATGTAAATACGAACACCACTTACACTATAAATCCATTAGTTTCCTCTGATTTAGGGATACCTTCTTCGTCATCTCAAAATCAAAAAGAGTACGTAGATTCTTATAATATTAATTAAGTTTGGCACAAAATTTGAAAAAAATTACTTAAATTTGCAAAAACTCAAATAAATGAAAAAATTAATTTTATCTGCTTTTATGCTACTAGGCTTAGCATTTAGCGCACAGGCTCAAGACATTTCAAAAAATGCATTAGGATTACGTTTAGGAGACAATGATGGATTTGGAGGTGAAATTTCTTATCAAAGAGGTTTAAGTAAAAACAACCGCTTTGAAGTTGATTTAGGCTGGAGAAACAGTAATGATATTGATGCTTTTAAATTAACTGGTTTGTACCAATGGGTATGGAACATTGAAGGTGGTTTTAACTGGTATGCTGGAGTTGGTGGTGGAATCGGATCTTGGAGTGGAAAAGATTACACAATCAGTGGAGTAAGATATGACGGCGTTAGTGAAACTGTATTATTTGTTGCTGGAAATATTGGAATCGAATATAATTTCCAAGAAGCTCCAATTCAATTAGCATTAGATTTTAGACCAGAAATTTATTTTAATGATAACATTAATAATGATTTTGGACCTGATATCGCTTTAGGAATCAGATACAGATGGTAAAATATAAAAGTCCCGATTTCATCGGGACTTTTTTTATTCAATAATTACTTTATTTCCTTTTGGTATCAATGCCATACAATAGGGTTGGGTAATTACTGTGGTAACTAAATCCCCCTTGTTTGGTTCGATTTCTTTTTTCTTGACTAAAATAGTGTTTTTATCATTGGAAACCGATACAATAGTAATAGCATAGCCTCCTGAACTTTTTTGACCTTGATATAATACTATTACATTTTTTTTCTTAAAATCTACTTTTAAAAAGTTAGCATAATCGGCTTCATCTAGTTTTAATGATTCAATAAATTTAATGTAAGATTCATTGTTTTCAATTAAAAGAAAACCTGATTTTTCAGCTCCTCCAAATTCGCTTGCATACAAAATTGAAAAATTGGTGTCAGGAGTATTTTTTAAACTACCACATGACATTATCAAAAACAAGAAAGGAATAATTCTAATCATTTTTTAAATTTAAAGCTTTGAAATATACTTGTTCGTATAAGGAAACAATAGCATGAATATCAAAAAGTTTGGCTGTTGTAAAGGCATTTACTTTAAACTGAGCTAATTTATTTTCATCTTTTAACAAAGAAATAGCATCCTTACTCATTTTTATAGTATCACCTACGTTGCTTAAATACCCTGAAAAACCATCCTTATTTACCTCTGGCAATCCTCCTGAATTACTTGAAATAACAGGAACACCGCAAGACATTGCTTCTAGAGCCGCCAATCCAAAACTTTCGGTTTCTGATGGTAATAAAAACAAATCTGAGAAGCATAAAATCTTATCTATTTCGTTACTATTCCCAAAGAAAATCACTTTGTTTTGAATTCCTAATTGCTCGCACAATTGCTCTGCTCCTTCTTTTTCTGGACCTTCTCCCACCATCATCAGTTTTGATGGCACTTCTTTCTGAATTTCATAAAAGATTCGAACAATATCTTCAATGCGTTTTACTTTTCTAAAATTAGAAATATGAGTGATGATTTTTTCATCCTCATTAGCCATTAAAGAACGATGACACGGAATATTCTCTTTTAATTTTTCTTTGTTTAACTCAATGAAATTTGGAATAACTTCTATTTCATTTTTGATATCAAATAAGCGATAAGTATCGTCTTTTAAACTTTGAGAAACGCTAGTTACAACATCTGATTTGTTAATACTAAAACTAACTGCAGGTTTGTAAAATGGATGATTACCCACTAATGTAATGTCGGTTCCGTGGAGGGTTGTTACCATAGGAATATGAATACCTTCATCGGCTAACATTTGTTTTGCCATGTAACCTGCATAAGCATGAGGAATCGCGTAGTGAACGTGTAGAACATCAATTTGATGCAATTTCACCATGTCTACCAATTTACTCGAAAGTGCTAATTCATAAGGTTGGTAATGAAATAAAGGATATTCTGGAACGTGAACTTCGTGATAATGCACATTCGGATTCAACAATGCCAAACGAACGGGTTGACTGTAAGTAATGAAATGAATTTCGTGACCTCTTTTGGCTAATTCTAAACCCAATTCAGTAGCTACAACACCACTTCCTCCAAATGTAGGATAACAAACTATCGCAATTTTCATTTATATAAATTTTGAAATAAAATTACCACTTCTATAGTTGGCAAGTCTAAAACATATGTTAAAATTATTTTTTCAATGTTGCCTCATAAGTGGCTATCCAATCGGCTACTGTGATTTTTTTTACCAATTCACCAATCAATTCAAATGGAATATTTTCTGGCTTTTTGATACGCAAACAACTTTTACCAATATCTAATTTTTGTTTTGAATGTTTTGGATATTCGGTTACAAACCAATCGTACAATTCAGGCTTAGCGTAAATTCCCATGTGGTAGAAATTGATACTGTTTTTCTGACTTGCAAATCCCATGAAAGGTAAAGCTTGCTTTGGATTACAATGATAACCTTGTGGATAAATGGAATGTGGCACCACATATCCTGCCATACCATATCCCATACCTTCCTGAAATCCTTCTGGAAGATTTTCTAAGATTATATTTCTAAGTTTATGCAACGCTTCTCTTCTATCTTCTGGAGCTTCGTTGATGTATTGATCTACTGTAGTTGCTTCTGATGTCATGGTTTGTCTTTTTAAATTAGAGAATTAAATTTACAAAAATTACTCAACAATTGCTTCGTAAATTACTCTTTGAATATTCTCTCTGATATTTTCTTTAGATAGTTTATTCGCTGCGTTAGAATCTGGATACGTTCTGTTTGATAGGAAAACATATACAATTTCATTTTCTGGATCAGCCCAAGTCATAGTTCCAGTAAATCCGGTATGTCCGAAACTTGTTAAGGAAACACAACCGCATGTTGGACCTTCATTTCCTAATTGCGGTTTATCAAAACCAACTCCTCTTCTATTACCATCTTTACAGAAATAACAAGTATTAAACATATTAAACGTATTTTCAGAAATGTAAGTTCTTCCTCCATAAGTTCCTTTTTGAAGGTACATTTGCATCACTTTAGCAACATCCAAAGCATTGGCAAATAAACCAGCGTGTCCAGAGATTCCACCTTGCATTGCAGCCGCCATATCATGAACATAACCTTGCACTACTTGATGTCTGAAATAATTGTCATTTTCCGTTGGAATTACTCGATTAGCATTCATTTTTCGCAACGGATTATACATGATGGAATTCGCTCCTAAAGGTTCAAAAAAATTAGCGTGCGCTAAATCTTCAAGCGACTTTTTATTGTGATATTCTAAATATTCTTTGAACAAAATGAATGAAAAATCACTGTATTTGTATTGTTTTTTAGGTAACAATTCGCTGTCTAAAATGGTTTTAACAATTGAATCGTTGTAATCTTTTCTTAAGTATAATTTATCGGCAACATGGATTGGAAATTCTTCAGAAAACACACTTCTGTAATAATGCGTACTCGGTCGATTTAAACTATCCAAAGTGGCTTTATAAAAAGGAATCCACGGCTGAAAACGTGCTTGATGGGTTAACATATCTAAAACCGTTGCATTAGCTTTGTTTGAATTTTTAGCCGCAGGTAACATGGTGCGTAATTTTGTTTCCAATGTTAAGTGACCTTGATCAAATTCTTGCATCACATTTGGCAAAGTAGCTACAATTTTTGTTAAAGAGGCAATATCATAAACATCTGAATTACTTACTTTTTGATTTGATTCATACGTGTGATTCCCAAATGATTTTTGATATATAACTTTTCCTTTTCGAGCTACAACCACTTGAAGTCCAGGCGTCATTTTCTTAGAAATAGCATAGTTAGCAATGGAATCTATTTTAGTTAACACTTTTGAATTCATACCTACGTTTTCTGGAATTGTAAATCCTAAACGTTTGATTTCTAAAGTTTCAATCCCTTCATTTACTTTAAATTCGTCATCAATAGTAACAGGTAATTTTCCTTTCGCTCCCATGGCTCCGAAAATAATTTGAGGGACAATAGTTTGGGCAATATCATTATTTTGATAAGCTATCACTATAGTCTCAATATCTTCAAAGTTTTTTAAATTGGTTAAAGAATATGGTTTTGTAAAACAAGTTAAAATCACATCATTTTGTTTCGCAATTTGGTTAATCCAAAGCATTTCTTTGAAATTCAAATTGTGATTTCTCCAAGCGCCATCTTGTTTATGATAACCAATAATTACTTTCGTATAATCTTGTAATTGTACTAAAACCGAATCTAAATTCTTATTGGTAATTTCACTAATTGAAGCATAATTTCTCAAATTAGACAAAAACGTGTCTGATTTATCATTTCCTAGTTTGATATAAGCGATTTTCTCTTTTTCAATATCGCGAACAGGAACTAATTTATCATGATTTTTGACAACAGTAACAGCGTTTTCGTATAATTTATAATTTAAAGCATCGTATTCAACCGCATTCAAATCTTTGTGTAGATTGTCTAAAACGATTGGTTGGTAGTTATTTAAATTCGCTTTGTATTTATAAGCTAAAATCTTTTTAACCGAATACATCAAACGTTCTTCGGTAATAATTCCTGCATCATACGCTTCTTTGAATTTCTTAATCGCAACCGGAACATTTTCGGCAAATAACAAAACGTCATTTCCAGCTAAAAAAGCTTCTAAATCAATATCTCCTGGCTTTTTAAAATTACTTGCTCCTTTCATATTTAAGGCATCGGTAAAAATTAAACCTTCAAATTGCAATTCTTTTTTAAGAATATCAGTAACTACTGGATAGGAAATGGATGTTGGATAATTTTCTCTAGGTTCAATGCTCGGTACATTTAAATGCGCCACCATTATACTCGCCAATCCATTTTTAATCAATTCTTTATATGGAAAAAGTTCTATGTCATTTAATCTGTTTTTGTCAAAATTCACAACGGGTAACGTATGATGTGAATCGGTTGAAGTATCGCCATGACCTGGGAAATGTTTAGCAGTTGCATAGACGCCTTCATCTTGCAAACCTTTCATTAAAGCAATCGCTCTCGCAGTAACATTTTCTTTAGTTTCTCCAAAAGAACGATTTCCAATAATTGGATTTTTTGGATTCGTATTAATATCAACAACTGGTGCAAAATTGAAATGAATTCCCATTCGTTTTGATTGTTTTGCCATTTGATTTCCAGATTTTTCAATCAATTTCATATCTTGAACTGCACCTAATGTCATGTTCCAAGGGTAACGATAGGTTGAATCTAATCGCATGCTTAAACCCCATTCGGCATCAATTCCAATAAACAATGGCACTTTTGATTTTGCTTGATAACGATTTGTCAATTTAGCTTGACGCACAGGTCCGCCTTGAAAAAATATTAATCCTCCTATTTTATATTCTTCAACTAATTTATCAATGGATTTATTGTGTGCTTCATCTTTATTAGAATATGCAGCAACCATAAACAGCTGTCCCACTTTTTCTTCAAACGAAAATTGGTTGTAAATACTGTCGACCCAAACTTGTTGTGAAACTACTTTTTTAGCAGTTAAAACAGGTTTAGTTTTATTTTGGGAAAATGATATATGTATGAAAACTACCGAAAACAGTAGGGTGAGCACTCTTTGCATAAATAATAGTTTGATGTTTTAACTTAGAACTAAATCCATGCCAAAATACTACATCTTTACTTTAAAATAAAGCGTTTTAGGTTTATTTTATGAAGAAAGTTGTTAACTAGGGATTCTATTCTTTTTACGAAGACATGAATAGACTAATCCATCAAATCGATATGACGGTCGTGATAGCCTAACAGATACAAAACACCGTCTAAACCAATGCTGGAAATAGAACTTTGTGCATTATCTTTTACTTTTGGTTTCGCATGAAAAGCAATTCCTAAACCAGCAAGATTT